>VGNO01000018.1 GCA_016865985.1 Chloroflexota bacterium
AATCCTTGCCATCATGGCTGTCACCCTGGCCTGCGGCGCTACCGGCACGCCCACAACCGTGGAAGATGCCGCGCCGCCGCTGTTACAGCCAGTCGCCACCAATACGCCGGATTACTCCGATCCTTGCGCCAACGTGCTGTATCCATTCATACCTGGCCGCCAGTGGATCTACCAGAAGATCAGCGTGGACGAGTCCATCGCCACCCCTGACCCGCTGACCTCGAAGTTTGGCATTTCCGTGGAATCCGTTTCGAACTCGCAGGCCACCCTGAACGCACTCGACCTGGCTACAGGGGCCGCCACCCGCACAACAGCCGACTGCCAGGAGGGCGCGATCACGAATTTCCCGTTGATGACCCTCGGTTCGTTGTTTGGCAGTTATCTTGCAGGAGACATCGCGGTCGAATATGTTTCAGGCGTCTATGCTCCCTCCATCATCGAACTGGAAGCGTCTGCCTGGGACATGGAATGGGTGGGTGAATACATCGTCAGCGGCGACGTGACCCTCGCCTCCGAAGGCGACGCCATCACCGTCACCCTGTCCAACTCACCGGTCACCATGACCTGGCAGAACGCCGGGCAGGAGACGGTCACCGTCCCGGCGGGGACTTATGAAAATGCCTACAAGGTCACCCGCGCCACCCGCGCCGACGTCACCGTCAGCGCCGAAGGCCTCACCGGGCAGGCTGTGATCACCATCGTCACCAACCACTGGTTCGCGCCGTATGTCGGCCTGCTCAAGACCGAGATCGTTTCCGCCACCCTGACCACTTTTGGCATCTCCTTCCCGATGGAGATCAGCGGCTCGGTGGAACTATTCGAGACCACTCCATAATAATAAGGAGATCCTATGTTCCGTAGACCGTTCGCTCGTCCCATCCGCCGCGCCATGATGGGCGAAGTGCCGCCGCTGCTGCGGCGCGCCAATGAATTGATGGCAATGGGGAACTATGGCGCCGCCGCCGAGGCCTTCGAACAACTGGCGCGCGGCGCGCAGATGCGCGGCATCCCGCGCGATGCCCAATTGTTCCTGCAGGCCGGTCGCTGCCGCATCCTGGCCGGGCAGGTCCCGCTGGGTATGACCCATCTCAAGCAGGGATTGTCCATCATCGCCAGCCGCGGCAACTTCCAGAACCTGCAGAATGCCGGCCAGCGCGCCATTGCCGAACTGACCCAGCGCGGACTGAGCGCCGAAGCCGCCGAGATCGAGACCCTGCTCAAGGCCTCCATCCCGGCTGGTTTCACGGGCGGCGCGGTCGCTGCCGCGCCCGCTGCCAAACCGCGCCTCCTGCCCACCTCATGCCCGGGCTGCGGCGGACCGATCCGTTCCGCTGATGTGGAATGGGTGGACGAGGCCACCGCCGAATGTCCCTATTGCGGGAGCGCGGTCCGGGCCGAATGATCGGGCTCCTCGCCGGTCATGACCAGCCCCCTCACCGAACGGGCGATCTCAGCCAAACTCGGCCGCGCCTGGCGGCCGGGTGAGATTGCCTCCACAGACGGTTATGCCAATCTGACCGGCGGCGCGCCCCTCAAGTGCGCCGCCGTCCTTTTGCCGCTCATCCGGTTGGAGAGGGCATGGCGCCTGGTCTTCACCCGCCGCACGGACACCGTCGAAAGCCACAAGGGACAGGTATCCTTCCCTGGCGGGCAATGCGACAGTGAACACGAGCAGCCGGAGCAGGCGGCTTTGCGCGAGGCGCAGGAGGAGATCGGCCTGCGGCCGGATGATGTCCGGTTATTAGGGCGGTTGAACGATATCGTGACCATCACGCATTATCGCGTTACCCCGGTGGTCGGAACCTTCCGCTGGCCGTATGAATTCCATCCATCCCCGCTGGAGGTCGCGCGCATCTTTACGATCCCGTTGGAATGGCTGGCGCGGCGGGAAAACCGGGTCGAGCAGTATTTCACCCCTCAGGGGGAAAACCGCCCCTTCCCGGTGGTCATCTATCAGCCCTATGATGGTGAAGTGCTATGGGGGGCCAGCGCCCGGATCGTGCTGGAATTCCTGGCTGTCCTGGGGATGCTGGAAGACCCACTCAAACCCGGTACACTTCCGGGTTGACGCAGTTCGGCAGGCGTTCGCCCTTCAACCCGGCGATCAGGTTTTCGGCCGCCATCAGCGACATCCGTTCCCGGCTGGTACGGCTGGCGCTGCCGATATGCGGCAGGATGATGAGGTTTTCCAGTTCGAGCAGGGGAGAGTCCATCGGCAGGGGTTCGGGGTCGCTTACATCCAGGGCGGCAGCAAAGATGCGCTTTTCTTTGAGGGCAGCGTGCAACGCAACCGGGTCCACCACCTGGCCGCGTGCTGTATTGACCAGGATGGCGGTCGGTTTCATGAGCGAGAAATTTCTTCCGTTCATCAGGTGGCGCGTCCCGCTGTTCAGGGGCACATGCAGGGAGACGAAATCCGATTCCTTCAGCAGCGTTTCCAGGTCTGTACGTTCAGCCGGGATGCCGGGCAGCGGGCCGGCGGACGGATCGTGGTACAGAATGCGCATCCCGAAACCGGTTGCCCGTTTTGCCACGGCCTGGCCGATGCGCCCAAACCCGACCAGCCCCAGCGTCGCGCCGGCCACGTCTGCGCCCAGTAGCAGGGCGGGGCTCCAGGTCTTCCATAGGCCGGCGCGCACGAAGCGCTCCGCCTCCACCACCCGCCGGGCGGCGGCCATCAACAGGGCGAAGGTCAGATCGGCGGTGGCATCGGTCAGGATGCCGGGCGTGTTGCCAACCGGGATGCCGCGCCGGGTCGCCTCCGCAACGGCGATGTTGTCGAAGCCAACGGCGTGGTTGCTGATGACCTTCAACTGCGGCCCGGCGGCGTCCATCGCCTCGCCGTCGATTGGGTCGGTCAGCAGGCACAGCAGGCCGTCCACGCCGCGCACGCGTTCCAGCAGGACCTGCCTGGGCGGTGGGAGTCCATCTATCCACAGGTCCATATCACAGAAATCCCGGATCAATCCCAGGCCTTTTTCGAGGATGACGCGGGTGATGAACACTCGGGGTTTTGCCATGCCAGACTCCTGTTGTGTGTTGGATGATGATTCTAACCCGGATGTGTTAGGATTGAAGCGTGGTCCCGCCGGAAAAATTCCTGACCCATTCGTTGTCTGCGCATCCCCACGGCCCGTCCGTGACCCGCATCCTGGCCGCCGCGCTCGAGGCGGTCGAGCCAGGGACGGCTCTCCGGCGGCATGTGCAGCGCGTCGGAGATGCCCTGCGGGTGGGGGAACAGACCTGCCACCTGGCAGAAGTGGACAATATCCACCTAGCGGCATTCGGCAAAGCCTCGCTGGCGATGTCGGCGGCCCTGGCGGATATCCTGGGCGACCGGTTGACTTCCGGCGTCGTGGTGACCAAGCATGTCGACCGCAGCCTGCCCGGCATTTTGGATGTAATGGAAGGCGGGCATCCCCTGCCGGATGCGCGCAGCCTGGCGGCCGGCCGGAAGATCGTCGGGCTTCTAGGACAGCTTGGCGAACGCGACCTGCTCTTCTGTCTCGTCTCCGGCGGGGGCTCGGCTCTGGCAGCCGCGCCGCGGCGCGGGGTGACGCTGGCCGACCTGCAAACCCTGACCGCCTGTTTATTATCCTGCGGGGCGCGCATCGACGAGATCAACTTCCTGCGCCGCCGCCTGGACCTGCTCAAGGGAGGCGGGCTGGCGCGCCTGGCGCAGCCGGGGCGGGTCATCAGCCTGATCCTTTCGGATGTTGTAGGCGACGCACTGGAGGCAATAGCCTCCGGTCCCACCGCGCCGGAACCGGCCAGGTTGCAGGATGCAGCCGGCATCCTCGAAAAGTATGGCCTGCGGGCGAAAATTCCGCCGTCGGTTATCGAGGTCCTGAAAACAGCCCCGCAAGGCCTCCCGCCGGGGGACGCCGTATTCACGAAGGTTCAGAATGTGATCGTCGGCAGTAATTTGCTGGCAGCACAGGCCGCCCTCCGCCAGGCCGAGGCCGAGGGATTCCATCCCCGCCTCCTGCGAAATGATTTACAGGGCGAGGCGCGGGTCGCTGGCCGGGAGTTGGCGCAGGTCTTGCGCCGGGCCTGCCCGCAAATGGGACCTGGGGCTTCACCGTCCTGCCTCGTTGCGGGCGGCGAGACGACCGTCACCTTGCGGGCGGACGGGCGCGGCGGGCGCAACCAGGAACTGGCGCTGGCCGCCGTCCCCGTCCTGGCGGGAGCGCCGGGCGCGCTGCTGGTCACGCTGGCGACCGATGGCGAGGACGGCCCGACCGACGCCGCCGGGGCGGTTGTGATCGGGGACACCCTGCGGCGGGCGCTGGATTTGGGACTCGACCCGCAGAAGTATCTGGAAAACCACGATTCCTACATGTTCTTCGAACCCCTGGACGACCTGCTGAAACCCGGACCGACCGGCACGAATGTCAATGACCTGGTGGTGATGTTCCTGGGCGCTCCCGTTTATTGTCCTTGATCCCTGGCGACGATGGACTGCGCCGGGCGGTCGAGCGCCTCCGCTCAGGCAGGATAATGGCAATTCGTATGTAACTGCCTTCCTCCTGGAGGCATCCATCCCAACATGAAAACGGCATATAGTTGTTCTCAACCATGCAAACCCCGATGATTGTCTGAATTCCCGCGCGGCGGGGACCAGCCGGTACTGATATCCTCCAGGAACTACCTCCTCCTGAATCACAAACCGCCCGGCCATCGTCCATTGGCCTAGCGGTCTGTCATCCTTCATCAGTAGCGGGGGCTGGACTCGAACCAGCGACCTCCGGGTTATGAGCCCGACGAGCTGCCACTGCTCTACCCCGCACCGGGTAACGGACGGCTATTCTACCACCCCCACCGATGCCCGTCAAGCAAAAATCGAAATTCAGATTTTTCTACGGGTCCAGCAGCACTTCACGGCTGTAGAGATAGAAAATTCCCGGCAGGCGGTCGTCCATCTGGTACAGGCTCAGGCGGGCGCGGCTCTGCGCCGCCAGGCTGTAGGCCAGGTCGGCCACGAAGGGCGCCGTCCCACCGGCAGCCGGGATGGGGATGCTGCGTGACGCCAGGATATTCCCGGCTTCATCCAGCAACTCAACTTGCAGCGGCTGGGCGCCGGCCGGGCTGTACTTCCCCTCCACGATCAACAGGCCGCCGCCGATCTCCGCCTCCAGGCCGGGACGGACCAGGGTCACCCGTTCTGCAAGCGAGCCGGGAGGGTTGATCTCGTCATACCCGTCCGAGAGCAGGATCAGGTGCACCGAACCGACCGCCATCAGGCGTCCGAACTCATCCTGCGTCGTCACTTGCAGGCGGGCGAAGAGCGCCGCCAGCGGCAGGTCGAAGGCGATCTCATCGCCAGCAAATGCCCACGAATCGAGCGGTGTAGTGTATGTATAATGACTCTCGTACAATGTCCGCCCGGTCTCATCCACGAGTGTCACCCCGATGCGATGATCGCCCCCCGGCCGGGCGTAGGCCTGCAATGACAGCCCGTCCACAACTTTGGAGAACGGGCCGGGCGACAGGATCTCGATCAGCGCCCGCTGGGGCTTGGGCGTACGGGTGGGGGTCGGGCTGCGGCCCGGGAGGATGGTGACCGGTGGAATCGGCAGCGGGACGGGCGTTTCTACGGCGGCCTGCCCCGGCGTGGCGCTGGCTTCAGGCGACGGCGTCCCGGACCCGGGGCCGGGGGACGGCGGGACGGTCACCGTGGCGGCTGGCGCGGCGGTCGTCTCCGTCCCGGGGCCCGGCTGCGACCGGGGGGCGGCGCATCCCGCCAGGGACAGGACCAGCAGGCAGGCCAGGAAATGGGAACGCTGTGGTTTCATAAATAGGGAGAGACGCCCCCGCAGGAGCGTCTCCTTTTCGTTATAGACCGTAGATCTGGCCGTACTTGGTCTTGAGGTACTTGACATAAGGCGCCGAGTCGATCTTCGAACCGGTGACGCGCTGCGCCAGTTCCTGCGGCTCGAACTTGCGACCATGGATGTGGATCTTCTCCCGCAGCCAGCCCAGCAGGGCTTCGAATTTCCCCTGGCGGATCTGGGCAGCCAGGTCGGGCAGGTCCTGGTCGATCTTTTCCCACAACTGGGCCGAGATCAGGTTGCCGAGGGCATAGGTCGAGAAGTAGCCCATCAGGCCCCACGACCAGTGGATGTCCTGCAATACGCCGACCGCATCGTTCGGCGGGGTAACGCCCAGGTATTCCTTCATCTTCTTATTCCAGGCTTCCGGCAGGTCCTTGACAGGGACCTTGCCTTCCACGATGGCGATCTCCAGTTCCAGGCGCAGCATGATATGCAGGTTGTAGGTGGCTTCGTCGGCCTCGACCCGGATCAGCGAAGGCTGGACCTTGTTGACGCCCTTGTAGAACGAATCGAGGCTGACGCCTTTCAACTGCGGGAAGTATTCCTGCAGGCGGGGGTAGAAATACTGCCAGAAGGGCAGCGAGCGCCCGACCAGGTTCTCCCACATACGGGACTGGGATTCGTGGACGGCCAGCGAAGCGCCGTCGGTCAGGTTGGTGCGCAGGAGCGCCTGCGACGGTCCCTGCCCGTACATGGCGTGCCCGGCTTCGTGCATGGTGCCGAAGATCATGGTATTGAAGAAATCAGGAGCGACGCGGGTGGTGAGGCGCACATCGTTCATGCCCGGTCCGCCGGTGAAGGGGTGGGTGGATTTATCCTGGCGGCCGCGTTGCCAGTCGTAACCGAACTTGGTGATGACCTCCACGCCGAAATCCCACTGCTTCTGTTCATCGAAAGGCTGGTGCAGGAAGGAATCGTCCACCTGCGGCTTGGCGCTGATGGCCTTGATCAATTCCACCTGCTGCGGGCGCAGGGCGTTGAAGATCGCCTTGACCTCCGATGTTTTCATCCCCGGCTCGTAGGCGTCCAGCAGGATATCGTAGGGATGCTCGGCCGGCGGGAAGAAACCCACGTAGCGGTGCACCAGTTCGACGATCTTTTCCAGGTGCGGGTGGAAGATCGAGAAATCGGACTTGGCGCGCGCCTCGGCCCAGGCCTGGTTGGCGAGGGTCGTGACCTCGTTCTGTTCCACCACGAATTCGGGCGGGATGCAGGTGGCGCGTTCATAATCACGCAGGGCGTGCTTGACGATGCGGGCGTCATCCGAATCGGGGTCGAGGCTGGCGGCGTAGGGTTTGAGCGCCTTGAGCAGGTCCCCAAGTTCCTTCGAGGCGCCCTTCTCGTGGGCGATGCGCCCGATCGTCCCCAGTTGCTGCCCGCGCATTTCGGCTGCCCCGGGGGGCATGTAGGTCTGCTGGTCCCAACTCAGGATGGCCAGAGCCCCGCCCAGGTCGGCCAGGTCGGCCAGGATTGCTTTCAATTGCTGCATTTTTTGTTCCATGGAATCTCCTGGAAAGATGGGAATTATGATGATTGGGATAGCGATCTGCGCCAATTATACCGCCGCTTTTACGGCGGGGATAAATCCAGGTACCAGGCGAGCATCACTTCATGCGCGACTTCCGGGACGGCGCTGTAGGCGAAGCGGCGGATCTCGCCCAGGCGGCAGCCCATGCGCCGGTAGAACCGGCAGGCCGGCAGGTTGGTGTCCTGGGTCTCGACTTTCATCTGCGTACAGCCCCTGGTTCGGGACCACTCCGCTGCGTGCTCGAACAGTGGGATGCCTGCGCCGCGGCCCTCGGGCGCGACGCGGATGTCCCACAGCGCCGACAGGTCGCTCCGCCCTTCGAGCATGTGGACCCCCCCGGTTCTGAATGCCACCGCCGCCGCGCCGACCGGATCCTTTCCGAGCAGGGCCAGGAAGAAACCCCAGTTGCGGACATCGAACAGCCGCGGCCAGTCGCTGGGATGTTCACCGGGGAGGTCGTAATCCTTGATATAGGGTTTTTCGACGGGGATTTCCACCAGCCGGATACCGCCCAGGCCATCATCCACCAGTTCCGCTTTCAACACAGAACGCGCCTCGAAACGGCTTGGGAGGCGGCCATATTCGTCCAGGCGACTGGTCGGGATCTCGATGATCTGAATGGTCATGGCTGTGCAGGATGTGGCATGACGCCTGCCGCCATGCCACATCCGATATTACTCGTAGCGCAGGGCTTCCACCGGTTCGAGGCCGGCGGCCCGGTTGGCCGGGTAGATGCCGAAGAAGAGCCCGACCGCGGCCGAGAAAAGGGTTGCCAGCAGCACCGAATCCAGCCCGATGCTCGGGTCGAAAGGCGTGCCGGAGTTGGCGGCGATCCGTCCGACGATGAAAGCGATCAGCCAGCCGAGGCCGATGCCGATCACACCGCCGATCAGGCTCAACAGCGACGATTCGGTCAGGAACTGGATCAGGATGTCGCGCCGCCGGGCGCCGAGCGCCTTGCGCAGGCCGATCTCGCGCGTCCGCTCGGTGACCGAGACCAGCATGATGTTCATGATGCCGATCCCGCCCACCAGGAGTGATATCCCGGCGATGCCGCCCAGGAAGATGGTCAGGACGCCGGTGATGGTGGATGCCACATCCAGGAAGTCCTCCTGGGAGAAGATGGTGAAGTCGTCGGCGCCGATGGCTGTGCGGTGGCGGGTACGCAGGATCTGGGCGATCTCCTCCGAGGCCTGCGGCACCGATTCAGCGTCCACCGCCTGGACGAAGATGACATCCACCCGGTCGCTCGTGCTGCGGCGGATGAGGCGCGCCTGGGCGGTGCTGAAGGGGATGATGACCACGTTATCCTGTGACCCAAAGGAACCGCCGCCCTTCGATTCGAGCACGCCGATGACCCTGAAAGGCTGGCCTTCGATGCGCACCGTCTCGCCCACCAGGCCGTCGATGTGGCCGAAGAGGGCGTCGGCGACATCCGGGCCGAGCAGGACGACCGATGCCCGTCCCAGCAGGTGGACCTCGCTGATCGGTTCGCCTTCGAGCAGCCCGTAGTTGCGGACGGGGAAATAAGCGGGAGTGACGCCGTTGATGGTGGTATTGACGGTCTCGCCGCCGTAGGTCACTTCGCCGCTGCCCTGCAGGGCCGGGGCGACAGCCGCCACCGAGGGCGCCTGGAACGGGTCGGCGATGGCGTCGGCGTCGCCGAGGGTCAACGGGCGCGGGTTGCGCACGGAATCGTCCATCGCGCCGCGGAAGACGAAGAGCAGGTTGGTGCCGATGCCGCTGATGGAGCCGGTGATGGTCGCCTCGGCGCCGCGTCCGACCGCCAGCATGGCGATGACCGCCCCCACGCCGATGACGATCCCCAGGATGGTCAGGCCGGAGCGCAACTTGTTGGCGCTCAGGCTTTCCAGCGCTTCGAGTATGGATTGCGCCAGGTTCATCGGTCACTCTCCACCAGGCCGTCGCGCAACCGGATCGTGCGGCGGGTCTGTTTGGCGATGGCGGGGTCGTGCGTCACGATGATGAGGGTCGTGCCGCGTTCGCGGTTCAGGTTCAGCAGCAGGTTCATGATCTCCTGGCCCACTTTCGAATCCAGGTTGCCGGTCGGTTCGTCGGCCATGATGATCGCCGGCTGGTTGACCAGGGCGCGGGCGATCGCCACCCGCTGCTGCTGGCCGCCGGACAGTTCGGTCGGGCGGTGGTACATGCGGTCCGTCAGGCCGACAGCATCCATCGCCTGCCGCGCCTTGTCCCGCCGGCCTTCGGTCATCCCGGCATAGCGCAGGGGCAGTTCCACGTTTGCGAGCGCCGTGGTGCGGGACAAGAGGTTGAAGGATTGGAAGACGAACCCGACCTTGCGGTTGCGGATGCCGGCCAGCTGGTCGTCGTTCAATTGGGAGACCGCCTCGCCGTCGAGCGCGTATTCACCGTCGCTGGGACGGTCGAGACAGCCCAGGATATTCATCAGGGTGGACTTGCCCGAACCGGACGGTCCCATGATGGCGACCACATCGCCGCGTTCGATCTTGAGCGATACGCCGTCGAGGGCGCGCACTTCCACCTCGCCCATCTGGTAGATCTTCCGCAACCCATCGGCCTGGATGACCCAGTCCTTCTTCATGGTTACCTCCCCATGAACGGCGGGCCGCCGCTGCTGTTGAATTCAGCCGGCGGGTTCAGGATGATGAGGTCGCCCTCCTGCAAGTCGCCGCCCACCACTTCGCTGACCAGGTCGGACGAAGCGCCGAGGGTGATATCCACCCGTACGGCCTGACCGTTCTGGAGCACATAGACCACCCGTTGGCCTTCGACCAGGCGCACAGCGCGGTTGGGGACCATCAGGACACCCTGCAATTCATTGACCACGATCGTAACGGCGGCTGTCATGCCCGGTTTGACCAGTTCGTCCGGGTCCTGCAGTTCGACCGTGACGTTGAAACTGACCACGCCCTGGATCACCGTCCCCACCTGGGCGACTTCCACCACCTCGCCTCGGTAGGTGCGGTCGAGGATGGCGTCGAAAGCCAGGGTTACCGGCTGGCCGACCCGGATGCTGTTGATATCCACTTCCGAGATCTGCACATCCACCCGCAGGCTGGAGAGGTCGTCCACGCGGAAGGCGGCCGTACCGGGCGTCGCCTGGTCGCCGGGGAGGGGTCTCACTTCGGTCACCGTCCCGCCGAATGGTGTCGCCAGGCGCGCCAGGTTCAGGGTTGCCTGGATGGCCGTCACGCGCGCCTGGGCGGCGGCGATGTCGTCCGGGTCCGGACCATCCGCCTGCCGGTCCCACTCGCGCTGAGCATCCTCCAGTTGGGCTTCTGCCAGGGCCAGTTTCCCCCCGGCCTCCGCCAGTTCACGGGCGCTGGGTTGGGCAAAGTAATAGTTCCAGTTGTTATAGGCCCGGTCGCGCGCCTGGAGGGCATTGTAAAGGGTGGTATAGGCCTGCGCCCGCAGCGGGTCGTCCTCGGGGCGTTCAGCCAGCCGGTCGTAGTTGGTCTGGGCGGTGTCCGCTGCCTGGCGGGCGATGATGTACTGCGCCCAGGCGTTCTCGACCGTCTCCGGGTCGGCGCGGCCGCGGTCTTCGAGGGCAGCCAGGTTGTTCCTTGCAGTATCGTAGGCTTTCTGGGCATTCAGCAAGGCCAGTTGCGCCTGGGCGCGGGAGGTCCCTGAGTCCTGGGCCATTTCGAGGTTGCGTTGGGCCGCCACCAGGTCGGCCTGGGCCAGGATGATGTTCTGGGAAAGGGAATCCTGCGCCAGCGTCGCCAGCACGTCACCGGCCTGGACTTCGTCGCCGGGTTGGACCGCGACCGAGTCGACGGCGCCGCTCGTCTGCCAGGCCAGGATGGCGGTCTGGTTGGCGCGCACGGCGCCGGTCGCGCCGACGATGGCTGTCAGGGCGCCGCGTTCGGCGACCACTGTCTGAAGGTCCGTGGCGGACTGCGCCTGCTGACGTGAGCGGACGATGAAGAACACCGCCACCAGCGAGGCGACCACGACCCCGATAATTATCAGCGTTCGGTATTTTTTCATGACTTACCTCCATAAGCGGAACGATTTTACTCCAGCCTGAACGGGCAGGACAGTAAAAAATCAGTCACTCTAATGGAGATTTTACATTACAATCTTTGTGATTATCGTCGCTAGCAATGGTGACATTTAAGCCTGTGTCCCGGCATCGTCTTTGAAGTATTATCAAACAGGAATATTCGTATCCTAATTGGTTGGAGGCCGCGATGCAAACCATACCAAGTGAGTACCTGGAAATCGACCGCAAAGCGCGCGTCTACATGCCCTACCACGACCTTTCATTACGGACGCCGCAGGAACGGGTTTGCGATTTCGGCGATGTGGTCATCCCGCTCGATTCCGACCGCGCCATGCTGGAAGCCAGCCGCTGCATCCACTGCCCGGACCCGGCGCCCTGCATGCTGGCCTGCCCCTGTCATAACGACATCCCGTCCGCCATGTGGCTGATCGAACAGGGGCGTTACGTGGAAGCCGCCAACCTCTACCGGGAGACCTCCTCCCTGCCCGAGATCTGTTCGCGGGTCTGCCCGCATGAACAACTCTGCCAGGGGTCGTGTGTCCTGAACAAAACCCACGAACCGGTCCTGTGCGGCCCGCTCGAGACATTCGTCACCTGCTACCAGCGTAAAACGGACGGGGTCGAGATCCAGGTCGGCAAGCCGAGCGGGAAGAAGGTGGCGCTGGTCGGCGCCGGGCCGGCCTCCATGGGCTGCGCCGAGCGACTCATCCAACAGGGACACGCGGTCACGTTCTTCGACTCCAAACCGGCGCCCGGCGGGCTGGCTGTATACGGCATCCCGAACTTCAAACTTTCCAAGGAAGTCTTCTTCTGCCGCTGGGGAGATTACGAAAAAGCCGGGGCGAAGTTCATCGGCAACACCCGCATCGGCAAGGACAAGACGGTCGATTCGCTGTTCAAGGAAGGGTTCGGTGCGGTCTTCATTGGCGTGGGGGTCGGGATCGATGCCAAGATGGAGACCCCGGGCGAGGACCTGCCTGGCGTCTACGAGGCGACCGATTTCCTGATGCGCGCCAATACCGATATCAACCTGCTGCCAGAAAATATGCGTGAACGCCCCAAGATCGGCAAGCGCCTGGTGGTGATCGGCGGCGGCGATACGGCTTCCGACTGCCTGCGTTCCGCCATCCGCATGGGAGCCGAGGAAGTGACCTGCCTCTACCGCCGCACCGAGAAGGAAATGCCCGGCGGGCGCAAGGACCGCCAGATGGCGAAGGACGAAGGCGCCAAGTACCGCTTCCTGACCCAGCCGATCCGCTTCATCGCCGGCGAGGACGGCCGCCTGGCCGCCATCGAGTGCATCGAAATGAAACTGGGCGAACCGGACGCCAAGGGCCGCCGCAAGCCGGTGCCGGTCGAGGGTTCCAACTTCTCGATCGCAGTCGACACGGCCATCAAAGCCCTCGGCTACTGGCCCGACCCGGTCATCGGCGAAAGCACGCCGGGACTCGAGACCCACGACTGGGGCCTGGTATCCGTCACGGACAGGGAGACCGGCGCCACCACCCGCGAGGGCGTCTTCTCGGCTGGCGACTGCGTCAGCGGTCCCGACCTGGTGGTCACCGCCATGGTCGGCGGGCGGAAAGCCGCCCTGGCGATCGATGAGTATCTCCGGAAGAAATAACCACATCTTTCCCCTGTAAAACAAAAACAGGCCGCCGGACGGCCTGTTTTTTCTGCTGTATAATCCCGCCATGCCTGCCCGCATCCACCGCCTCTTCGATGCCGTCGGAGCCTGTATCCTGCTCATCAGCCTGCTCTCCGGCAGCGCGCTGGTGGTACGCGGCGCCGGCGACCGGGTGCGGCAGTATACCCGACCGGTCGAATTCGATTACTTCGACTGGACGGTGGATGCCGTCTGGGGCAAGTGGGTGCAGGCCTCCATCTCCAGCCCGTTCTATTTCGAACCCTCCTCCCGCCACGCCCTCGTGGCCGATTACCTGCGGTTGCAGGAGCAGATCCTCGAGGCAGAAAACCGTCTCGGCCTCATTTTCACCGACCCGGCCATTCCAGACCCGGAGCAGGCTTCTGCCAGCCTGAGGCTCGAAATGGCCGGGCTGTATTCCCGCCATGACCGCCTGGCGCCGGTGGCGGAAGCCGTACTCGAAAGCCAGGTCAATGCCGTGCTGGCCGGCCTGGGCCTGGCGAGTGGCGGGCAGGCCATCCCACCGGCGCTGTTCCACATTACTCCCCTGCCCTACAACCTGATCGTCTCGCCGCGCGACCGGATCGAACAGGAGACCAGTGTCTCGCTCATCCCCGACCTGACCGCCGACCGCCAGGCTGCCCTCGAGACCCAGGTGGACAGCGCCCTGGGCTTCTCCTCGCTGGTGGTGCCGGTCGGCGGGATTGGCGCCTACCCGACGATGGTCATGCGCACAACCGCCCTCGACTGGCTGGCGAATACCATCGCCCATGAATGGATCCACAACTGGCTCACCCTCCGGCCGCTGGGCATCCGTTACGATGCCGGCCCGGAACTGCGCACGATGAACGAGACAACCGCCTCGCTGGCCGGGAACGAGATCGGCCTTCTGCTCATCCAGCGCTACTACCCCGAACTGGCGGCAGCCGCCAACCCGGGCGGACCGTGGAAGATAAGCCTCCCGCCGGCCCCGATCGATGTGGACGACCTGCGGCGGCCGTTCGACTTCCGGGCGGAGATGCACACCACCCGCACCACCGTGGACGCCCTGCTGCTCGGTGGGATGATCGAGGAGGCCGAGGCCTACATGGAAGTCAGGAGACAGGTCTTCTGGGACAACGGTTATGCCATCCGCAAACTGAACCAGGCTTACTTCGCCTTCTATGGCGCCTATGCCGATGTACCCGGCGGGGCCGCCGGTGAAGACCCGGTTGGACCGGCGGTGCGGGCGCTGCGGGACCAGTCTGCATCGCTGGCGGATTTCCTGCACAGGATCGCTGATATGACCTCCTTCGAGGAACTCCAGGCGGCTGTCTCGCCGTAAGGGAGCAACATGCAAAAACTGACCCTGCTCGTTCTTATTCCGATGCTCCTGGCTGCCTGCAACCCAGGACCGGTCCCTGCGACGGCCACGCCCGTCAGTCCGACCGCGGTCTCCACCCCAGCCAGTCCCGCCGGGGGCGGTTGCACCAGCCTCAACCTGGCGCCGACCCCCGGCCCGGAACAGCCGTCGCTCTTCCCGCCCGTCTCCGACTCGGAATACAGCTACGGCCCGGCCGACGCGGCGGTCACCATCATCGAGTACTGTGATTTCCAATGCCCGGTGTGCGCCGGGTTCGCCCGGGCGCTGGCTTTCCTCTCCGCCCAATACCCGGACGATCTGCGGGTCGTCTTCCGCCAGAACCCGTTGGCAGACATCCACGACAAGGCGCTGCTCGCCGCCCAGGCAGCCGAGGCGGCCGCCCTCCAGGGGAAATTCTGGGAGATGCATGACCTGCTCTACGGCCGCCAGGCTGACTGGAGCGGTCTCAGCCAGGATGACTTTAGCAACTGGCTGGCCGGCCAGTCCGCTGCGCTGGGGCTCGAGCGGGACCAGTTCATGCAGGACCTGGCAAGCGAAGCCATCCGGGAAAAACTGGTGGATGACCTCTACGAGAACATCTCGATCGGGTTGAACTTCACGCCATTCCTGCTGGTCAACGGGCAGATCTACCTGGGTCCGAAGGATTACAACACCCTCAGCCAGCAGGTAAGCCTGATCGCCCTCGGCAGACGCCAGTTCGACGCCTGCCCACCGACGGTCATCGACCCGCTCAAACAGTACCTGGCGATCCTGGCGACAGAGGCTGGCGAGGTCGTGGTCCAACTCTACCCCGAGAAAGCCCCGCTGACCGTCAATAACTTCGTCTTCCTGGCGCGCAGCGGCTGGTACGATGGCAATACCTTCTTCCGCGTTCTGCCGGGCAACCTGGCGCAGACCGGCGACCCGAGTAATACCGGGCTGGGGAATCCGGGCTACTATATCGCCAGTGAAATCCACCCCGACCTGCACTTCGACCGGCCAGGGGTGGTCGCCATGTCGAGCGCCGGACCGGATGCCAGTGGCAGCCAGTTCTTCATCACCTTCGGCGCAGACCCCAGCCTGGACGGCAGTTATACGATCTTCGGCCAGGTATTGAGCGGGATGGAGGCGCTACTCAGCCTGGCGCTGCGCGACCCACAGCCCGGCGCCTACCTTCCGCCCGGCGAACTGCTGTTGAGTGTCACCATTATCGAACAATGAGCGGAAAGGGACCGAACATGGAGAACCGCCCTGCCAATGATTGGCCGGCCATCTGGCTGGTCGTCTTCTCGGCCGTCATGGTCCTGCTGCTCGGTTCGTCGGCCATCCTGACGGCATTCTCCGCCGTCCTGGGAGCCATCCTGCCGGCCTCTCCCGCCCTGGGCGGGATCGACCCGCTCTCCACCTGGACCCTGGCCGCCGGGGCTATGGCGGTCGCCGTGCTGCTGGCGCCGGGGTTGGTCGCCAACATCCTGCACCTCCGCGGCAGGAAACTCGAGGATATCCAGGTCCGGCCGCTGCGCGCCCGGCAGGCGGTCCTGCTGTCCGGCGCGGCTGGGTTGTCCATGTTCCTGGGTGACAGACTCCTGGCGGTGGGGGGCTGGTCCTGGCTGGCAATGCCGGTCTTCTACCTCGGCGCAGTCTGCCTGCCGGCGCTGACCCTGGGTTGGTTCGCGCTGGGCGGGTTGGGACCGGTCCCATCCCGCCGCCTGTGGTCCGTGTTCAGCCTCGGGCTGGTATTCGGCCCGTTCATCATCCTTCTGGCAGAGACAGCCCTCCTGGTGCTGCTGCTTTTCGGCGCGACCTTCCTCGTCGCCATCCGTCCCGACCTGCTGGATGTGATGTATAACCTGGGTGAACAGATGATGCAGGTCTCGGACCCGGAAGTCATCCTCGAACTGTTGAGGCCGTACCTGTTGCACCCGGCCGTGATCGCCCTCCTGCTGGTCGTAGTGGCCGTCTGTGTGCCTTTGATCGAAGAACTGCTGAAACCGGCCGGCGTTTGGTTCCTGTTGAAGCGCAAATTATCGGCAGGGGAGGGTTTCATCCTGGGGACGGCCAGCGGTGCAGGTTATGCCCTTTTCGAGAGCCTGGGACAGGGCGCGACCAGCGGGGATGGCTGGGGCATGCTGCAACTGGCGCGGGTCGGCACCAGCCTGGTACACATCCTGGGCAGCGGCCTGGTGGGTTACGCCCTGGCCTCCGCCTGGCAGGACAAACGCCTCCTGCGCCTGCTGGGACTCTACCTGCTGGCAGTCTTGAACCACGGGTTGTGGAATGCCCAGGCAGCGCTTTCGGCGCTTGGCAACCTGGCTGGGATTTCGCCCGGCCAGCCCGGCTTACCCGCTCCGTGGACCCGGTTCTTCGAAGCCGGGCTGGGCGTGCAGGCAGCGCTGATGGCCGGCGCGTTGGTTTTCATCCGCCGCCGGTTGCGGAGGGAGACAGATGACCGGGAAATTGATGTATAATCCCCCCGCCCATCCCACTACCGAGGAAAAACATGGATCTCATCCTGCAGTTGTTCGACTTCATCCTGCACATCGATGTCTACCTGAACGACATCATCAGCCAGTACGGCGCCTGGACATACGGCCTGCTGTTCCTGATCGTCTTCATGGAGACCGGAATCGTCGTCACACCCTTCCTGCCCGGGGATTCGCTCATCTTCGCCGCCGCAACCTTCGCCGCGCGTGGTTCCTTGAATCCCTGGTTACTATTCAGCCTGCTGGCTTTTGCAGCCGTGGCGGGGGATACCGTCAATTACTGGATCGGCCACCGCATCGGGAAGCGCGCCTACACCGGAGAGATCAAGTGGATCAAGAAGGAATACATGGAGCGCACACACCTGTTCTTCGAGAAGCACGGCGGCAAGACCATCTTCCTGGCGCGCTTCGTGCCCATCGTCCGCACCTTCGCCCCGTTCGTGGCGGGGATCGGTCGCATGTCCTACGGTTTCTTCTTCCGCTGGAATGTGATCGGCGGGATCACCTGGGTCGCGATCTTCACCCTGCTGGGGTATTTCTTCGGGAATATCCCCTTCGTTGAGAAGAACTTCGAACTGGTCATCATCGCCATCATCCTGATTTCCTTTGTTCCGGTGGTCATCGAAGCCTGGAAGGCTCGACAGGCCGGCCGGAAAGCCAGGACCGCCAAAGTTTAACCCGATTGATCCCACCGCTCGCTTGCACCCCGGACTGGTTTCCGGGGTGTTTTTTCGCCTAGTGGGATGAATGCTCGTCCCTGTATATGACGGATTTTGACATATACTAGGTTTAGAATTATGTTACTCCTCTGCAATTTGTGGATCAGCCATGCCCAATACGGCAACAAGACTCATCACGCTCATCATGCTTCTCCAGCGCCATCCCAACCAGAAGGCGGCCGACCTGGCTCGGGAACTGGGCGTTTCCATCCGCACCCTGCATCGCTACTTCGGGATGCTCGACGAAATGGGGGCGCCGGTCTATGCCGAGCGCGGACCGTATGGGGGTTTCTCCCTGATGCGGGGCTATAAGATGCCGCCCCTGGCGCTCACGCCCGAGGAAGCGGTGGCGGTCACCCTGGGGACGAGCCTCGTCCCGGAGATGTGGGGCGATTTGTACCGTGAGGCTGCCGCCGGCGCGCTGGCGAAACTCGACCGCCTCCTGCCCGAGGAACAGCGCGGCGAAGCAGCCTGGGCGCGTCGGTCGCTGCTGGCCTTCGGCCTGCATCGCGCCGACCTGGAAGCGCAGACGGCCGCTCTGGAAAAAATCCGGCGCGCCATCCGCGAACAGCAGACGGTGGAGATGACCTATGCCAGCGCCTCCCACCCTGAGCCTGGGACGCGCCGCCTCGATCCGTACGCGCTGGCCCTGCGCTGGGGCTGGTGGTATGTGGCCGGGTTCTGCCACACCCGGCGCGAACTGCGCACCTTCCGCGTCGACCGCATCCACAGCCTGACGCTGCTGGGCGATACCTTCCAGATTCCCGCCGATTTCGACGCCCGCGAGTTCCTGGCGCGCGATTTCCAGGGCCAGCCGCAGGTGATGGCAAAACTCCGCTTTGCGCCCGAGGCCGCCCACATCGCCTGCGTCAACCGGTCTTATTACGAGGCGCTCGAAGAGCAGCCGGATGGCTCGGTGGTCGTCACAATGCCCGCGCCGGACTTGAACTGGGCGGCCAGCAGTGTGCTGGCGCATGGCCCCACGGTGACCGTGCTCGATCCGCCGGAACTGCGCCGGATGGTACGCGCATGGTCGCAGGCGATCTTCGCCCAGTATGTCGAACAGGAGGGCGGTTTAATGAAAGGGAAAAACGAAAAATTATGACTGACCTCGGAGGTGGAGACATGCCTGAACCGTTCGATATCATAAACGTAACTGCCGATAATGTGGAGAAGACCGGCTTCTTCTGCTACATGTCCAAGCGCAAGGAGCCGGGTTACAAGCAGAAACGCGCCTGGCTGGAGGAACGCTTTGCCGAGGGGATGAAGATCAGGATCATCCACGAACATGGCGGGCGCGACAGGGCTTTCATCGAATACATCCCCGGTGAAAACGCCTGGCGCGCCGTCCACGCGGCCGGCTACCTGGTCATCCACTGCCTGTGGGTGGTGGGAAAGGGCAAGGGCAAAGGCTACGGAACCCGGCTGGTCCAGGAATGCATCGAAGACGCCCGGATCCAGGGCAAGCGCGGCGTGGCGATGGTGTCCAGTGACGGCAACTGGCTGGCGAAGAAGGAACCCTTCCTGCATAACGGTTTCGAGGAAACCGGCCAGGCCCCGCCGTCCTTCCAATTACTGGTGAAGCGTTTCGGCGCGGACCCGCTGCCGGCTTTCCCGGATGACTGGGATTCGCGCGCCGCGGCCTTCGGTCCCGGACTGACCGTGGTGCGCACGAGCCAGTGCCCGTACAATGAGAATGCGGCCAACGAGATCACCAAATTTGCCGCCGGGGCAGGCATCCCTGCCCGGGTGGTCGAATTAGGGACAGCCCGCGAAGTACAGGAACGGGCGCCCTGCGCCTATGGCGCCTTTGGGGTCGTGTACAACGGCAGGTTATTCTCCTACACTTATTTCACCAGGGCAGATTTCGAAAGGCTGCTTGCCCAGTCTGGAGGCTGATTATGGAAATATTGGACCTCAAGAGAGAATTGAAGTATCTCTACCTCCCCTCTACGAAAAAGATTGAACTGGTGGAAGTGCCACGCTTCCAGTTCCTGATGATCGATGGAGCCATCGAGCCGGGGCAGGGACCCGGCGCCTCGCCGCTCTTCCAGGAGAACATGACGGCGCTCTACGGCGCGGCCTACACCCTCAAGTTCATGTTCAAGAAACGCGCCATTGACCCGGTGGATTACCCGGTCATGGCGCTGGAGGGACTGTGGTGGGTGGAGAACGGCACGTTCGACATCCAGAAGCCCGGCAACTGGAAGTACACCATCATGATCCTCGTCCCCGACCTTGTCACTGCCGCGCACTTCAACGAGGCGGTGGCGCAACTTCGCAGGAAGAAGGGCGACCTGCCCGGCTTCGCCCGCCTGCGCCTCGAAGCCTTTGCCGAGGGGCTGTGCGTCCAGACCATGCACATCGGCCCCTACTCGACTGAACCGGCCACCGTCGAGCGGATGCACGCGTTCATGAAGGAAAATGGATTGCAGGACCTGGTTGGGCTGGGCGGCAAGCACCACGAGATCTACTTCGGCGACCCGCGGCGCGGCGACCCATCCAAACTCAAGACCACCCTGCGGCATCCAGTCAGGAAGGCGTAATATGTCCATCCTCGATCAACTTGCCTGCTCGCTCGGCCGCCGGGACGAGGTCCCCAACCAGGAGTTGGCGCGCTGGATCGTCGCAGCGGACGACCGGGACGGGGTGCGGGAAGTGGCGGAGAATCTCCGGAACCGGGATAAGAACATACAGTCCGACTGCATCAAGGTCCTCTACAAGGTCGGCTACCTGAAGCCGGAACTGGCCGCGCCGTTCGCCCTCGATTTCCTGAAACTGCTCAAGAGCCGGGAGAACCGCCTCGTCTGGGGCGGGATGATCGCCCTGTCCACAGTGGCGGCGCTGGCCGCGGACGAACTCTTCCCGCGCTGGGAGGAGATCCGCAGGGCGATGGATAGCGGCTCGGTCATCACCCGCGACGGCGGCGTACTGACGCTGGCGGGCATCGCCTCCACCTCCCAGGAGCGCGGGGCAGCCATCTTCCCGTACCTGCTCGGACACCTGCGCACCTGCCGCCCGAAGGACGTGCCGCAGCATTGTGAGAAGATTTTACAGGCGGTGAATGCTGGGGATAAGTCCGAATTCATTGCTGTACTGGAAGAGCGCCTGGAAGACCTGCAGGGCACGCAGGTGAAGCGCGTCCAGAAGGTCATCCGGCAGGCGAAGGAACGGTGAAAGGAGCGAAGAATGTCGAACGTGATGGACTGGCTGCTCGAAGCGGAATCGCCCGGCGTTCGTTACCCGGCCTTGCGCGACCTGGCAGGGCTGGCCCCCGATGACCCCGAACTGGCCGCGGCGCGAAAGGCCGCGCACGTCCACGGTCCGATTGCGGCCGTCCTGGATAACATGCACCCAGACGGCTATTGGTGCGAGCCGGGGCCGGGCTACTATCCCAAGTATTTCTCCACCGTCTGGTCGCTCATCCTGCTCGGCCAACTGGGCGCATCCTCCGCGCTGGACGAGCGTCTCGCCCGCGCCTGCGCCTACCTGCTGGATCATTCCCTGACCGCGCATGGACAGTTCTCACTGACCGGCACCGGCTCCGGCACGGCGGACTGCCTGCAAGGCAACCTGTGCGAAGCCATGCTGAACCTGGGCTTCGACGATCCCCGGCTGGAGAAAGCCTTCGAGTGGACGGCGCGCAGCGTCACCGGCGAGGGCATTGCCCCGATGAGCGAGAAGGACGCTCCCGTCCGCTACTACGCCGGGAAGTGCGGCCCGAACTTCGCCTGCGGCTCGAACGATAAAAAACCGTGCGCGTGGGGAGCGGTCAAGGTTATGCTGGCCTTCGGCCGCCTGCCCGCCGCGCGCCGCACCCCGCTCATCGAACGCGCCATCCGGCAGGGCGTGGATTTCTTCCTGGACACTGACCCCGCTGAGGCTGGCTACCCCTCCCCATACGCCGCCAAACCGAGCGGCAACTGGTGGAAGTTCGGCTTCCCGGTCTTCTATGTGACCGACATTCTGCAAATCGTCGAAGCCTTGGCCGCGCTGGGATACGGCGGCGACCAGCGCCTGATGAACGCGCTGGAACTCGTCCGCGGGAAGCAAGATGACCGGGGACGCTGGGCGTTGGAATACGATTACACTGGCAAGACCTGGGTGGATTTTGGGCCGAAAAAGCAGCCCAGCAAATGGGTCACGCTGCGAGCGATGCGGGCGCTGATAGAATCTACGAAGCGCTGCGACAGAATTGGGAATTGATATCTCACATTACCAGAAATATCAATGATCATAGGTACGAAGGTTAACCAGAGAGCGGCGAATGGTCAGTCAAGTAGTATAGGTGGGTACAAAGAGGTATGGATGGTTCTGGATGCATCCCTTCGTTCAGGGCAGATGGCTCAAGGTTCTGCTTCAAGAAACTGGCGAGGATCAAGGATTCGGATATCTCGAAACGGATGAAGGGTTAACAACTCGGCGTCACCACTAATAACGATATCCACTTTTCCGTTAATGGCGAGATCCAGATATTTATCGTCTTTTGGGTCGCGACAAACGGCCACACGCCTGTTGATATCCACCAGGATCCCATCCCTGATGAGGAGTGTAAGAAACTGGACCCGGTCTCTCTCGTCGACATACCGGTTGAATGCGGGACGACCGAGGACATCGAATAACTCCTCGATAACTTCAAGGGATAAAAGGATGCCCCCTGTTTTACGTGCTTTATCGAGAGCGCGACGCGCTACCGATTTCTTGATTAGTAGCGCGCTCACAACCACATTGGTATCGAGAACATATCTCCCCTTTTTAGCCATTCAAGATAGCCTCCAGGATTTCAGGTGTAAGTCCGCGTTCCCTGGCTTTTTGGCTAATATCGTCCATAAGTTTATCGAGTGTGATGGACGGTTTTCCATACTCGCGAAGCCACAGGCTCAAGAAGAGTTGGATCTTTTTTTTATCCGCCAAGGGGGCTTCTTTGTAGATATTGGCAGTTTCAATATCAACCGGAATATTCACTGTAACCATAGGTCGCCTCGCCCTAATTATACGTCAATCTCGTTCGGCGCATGTCTCCCGACCTGCACCGGATTCAAAAGAGATGCCTCCCGTTCCCGGAAGGCATCTCTTGTTTCCTCTCTCACTTTGGCTTGAGCGCCAGCGAGGACTCGGCATTGCTGACCACCGCCTGTTCGTTCCACAACATCGGGTAGTACTCCCCGCCTGCCCACAGGGAAGCCAGGTCGATGTAATGCGGGTGGTAGGCATGGCCGCTCTGCCCGGTGGTATGGACGGTAAGCGAATTGCGCAGGTCGCCGAGGTCGACGATCATGCGCATGGAGGGCAGCCAGTCCACGGCATAGGAGAGGCCGAGTTCCCAGCCGGTGGCGTTGACGATGCTCTCGCCGCCGCTGACCGGGAACGGACCGCGATTGAAGAGCGCTTCGATCGGCGCCACGCCGGAAGCGCCCAGGGTCTGGTTGACGAAGGAGGCCGTGTGCAGGTCGCCCCAGGCCGGCCAACGGGCGGGATCCTGCCCGTACTCGTCCGTCATCCGGGCGACCGCCAGGCTGAATGCGGCGCTGATGATCTCGTCGCGGCTCTCGACGATGCCGGCGGTGGCCTTGTCGTCCCACCACGGGCTGTCAGGATCATCCACCAGGTTGCGGATGACTTCATACCAGCGCGCCCCGCCCTTCGGGGTATGACCCTCAGGCAGGTCGTCTGCAAAGATGCCGAGCGCCAGGTCCCACCAGAAGTATTCGAAGAGGGCCGCGGCCTGTGAATCGGCCAGGTTCTGGTAGTCCCAGCCGGCAAGCGCCTGGTCGCGGATCCCTGCCAGGTTCGGGTCGAGGTCGAGCGCCAGCAGGAGCGGCGCCAGGGTTTCGGCATTCAGGTTCTTCGAATCGAACTGCATCTGCCGGACATAGGATATGTCGATCGCGCCCGGGGCATTCTCGATCATGTCCACGATGCGCCCGGCGCGGAAACCGTAATCCCAGTCCAGGGTGATGAGATAGGGGTAATCCCGGGGGTTGACCTGGTTATTGGCGGTGACGATGTACCCCTGCGGTGGGTTGAAGGTATAGGGCAACTCTGCGAAGGGGATGAAACCGGTCCACTCGAATTCGTCCGTCCAGCCGGGGACAGGCAGTTGCCCGTCGCCGCCGGCGCGGATCGGGACATTGCCGGGCATCTGGTAACCGATGTTACCCTGCACGTCTGCATAGAGCAGGTTTTGGGATGGCACCGTCCAGTACTGCGCCGCCTGGCGGAATTCCTCCCATCCCTGCGCCCGGTTGAACTGCCAGATGGCCTCGAATGTATGCGCCGGTTCGAGCGCCGTCCAGCGCAGGGCCACGGCGTAGGTCTCCGGCAGGTCGATCCCGGCCTGCTCGGTGAATGAGGGTTCGCCTTCCTCGGCCGCCTGGCTCAGGGGACCGTAGGTTTCGGAGATTACCGGTCCGTGGCGGGTGGACCGGATCGTGATCTCGACCGGCTCCCCCCCGCCAACCAGGATCGTCTCCGTGTGGACATCCATATCGACCCATTCGCCGTTCACTTCGTACTGGTCGGGATTATCCGGGTTGACCTTTTCGATGTAGAGGTCCATCACGTCCGGGCCGACATTGGTGAAGCCCCAGGCGATCTGGTCGTTGTGTCCGATCACCACACCGGGGACGCCGGCAAAGGAGAAACCGGCCACGGTGTAGGGACAGGCTTCGCCCTTCGGGGTGCATTGCAGGTTCACCTGGTACCAGATGGAAGGCATCTGGATGCCGAGGTGCGGGTCGTTTGCCAGCAGGGGCATGCCGGTGGCCGTCAGGTCGCCCGAAATGGCCCAGGAGTTCGAGCCAATGCCGGGACCGGCCTTGCCGAGCACATTTTCCATCAGCGCCAGGTTCACCAGCAGGTTTTCGTAGATGGAGACCGGGGCTGCCACGGATTCGGAGGCCGCCGGGGAGGCGGCGCCAGCCACATCCATCCCGCCGATCTCCGGCACGATGACAGGGTGGTCCTGCGGGTACGGGGGGTAGAGGTCGGCCAGGAGTTCGGGCGAAAGCGTTTTGAGCAGGATGGCGCGCTCGATCTCGGCGCTCATGTTGCCGCCCAGGTCCCAGGCCATGGCTTTGGCC
>VGNO01000019.1 GCA_016865985.1 Chloroflexota bacterium
CCCGTTCGGTGACGCGCCAGGGCAACCAACCGGCTCAGGCAGTCGTCCGGCAGGTCTTTACCATGACTGACCGCGCCTGGCGCGGCATCGGCGTCATCCCCATGTCCGGCTACCGGCTGCGCGAGCAGTTCGCTGCGTTCGATGCCGAACTCCGCTTTCCCGAAATCCAATCCATCGAGACCCACGAGTCGCCGCTCTGCATCAGCGGCCTGGTGCTGCAAGGGCGCAGAAAACCGGGCGAGTGCCCGGCGTTTGGAAAAGAATGCACGCCCCAGACCCCGCTCGGCGCGACGATGGTCTCGTCGGAGGGAGCCTGTGCGGCGTATTTCAGGTATGGCCGGTATGGCAAATGAATTCACCGCGGAGAGCGCATAGAACGCAGAGATATTCGTTTTCCTCCGCGAAGAAAGGATTATTTATCTCCGCGCACTCAGCGTGCTCAGCGGTTAAGTCTTCCGTGATAAACGATGATAGATAAACAAAACATCCTCGGTTGGACCTGCCCCCGACCCCTGCAAAATTATCCCACCATCGTGATGGGACACGGCGCCGGTGGGAAGATGATGGCCGACCTGATCGCGCATCTCTTCGCCCCGGCATTCGACAACGAATGGCTTTCCCAGCTGGGCGACTCTGCTGTGATCGATCTGTCGTCGATCGTCCACGGTCCACCCTCCGGGCGAATGGCCTTCACCACCGACTCCTTCGTTGTCAGCCCCCTGTTCTTCCCCGGCGGGAATATCGGCGAACTGGCTGTCTATGGCACGGTCAACGACCTGGCCATGCGCGGGGCGCGGCCTCTCTGCCTGACTGCCGGTTTCATCCTCGAAGAGGGCCTGCCGATGAAGACGCTCGCCAGCGCGGTGCAGTCCATGGCCGAGGCCTGCCGGAAAGCGGGTGTGAAGATCGCCGCCGGGGATACCAAAGTCGTCCAACGCGGCCATGGCGACGGCCTGTACATCAACACCGCGGGGATCGGGATCCTGCCAGATGGGGTGGATATCGCTCCACAAAACGCCCGTCCCGGGGATGTGGTCATCGTCAGCGGGAGCATGGGCGACCACGGGATCGCGATCATGTCCGTCCGGGAAGGACTGACATTCGGGACGGGAATCCAGTCCGATACCGCGCCGCTGAACGGGTTGGTCGAGGCAATGATCGAGGCTGCAGCGGGCGGAGACGCAGGTCCGCCACTGCCAAACATTCACTGCCTGCGCGACGCCACCCGCGGCGGTCTGGCGGCGGCGCTGAACGAACTTGCAAGCGCTTCGAAGGTTGGGATCGAGTTCGAAGAAAACCGCGTCCCCCTCCGGAACGAAGTACGCGCGGCGTGCGAGATGCTGGGACTCGACCCGTTCTACATTGCCAACGAGGGGAAACTGGTGGCCATCGTGCCGGAAGTGACCGCGGAAAAGGTGCTGGCTGCCATGCGCGGACACGCTTATGGCAGGGACGCTGCCATTATTGGCCGCGTCGTGGAGGCACACCCCGGCCTTGTCACCGCGAAGACCGAGATCGGCGGAATGCGCGTGGTGGATTTACCGGCGGGGGAATTGCTGCCAAGGATTTGTTGACGCAGCAGATTTTTGATATGCTCGGCGCTTCCGAAAGTGCCGGGCAACTGTTTACATGGCGAAGAACGTGGCTCGTAAAAACGCAAGACGAATAACTTATGAGGTATATAGGAAAAACCGGGGTGTTTTTTTTCAACTCACAACACCGCCTTTGCCAACGCCTCCAGTCCCGCCAGGTCATCCAACTCCAGCCATTGCAGCATGACCCTTTGCATGCCGGCCTTCTCGAACTCAGCCAGTTGCTCCTTCACTTCCTCCCCCACCCCTATCACAAAACCGCGTTTGCGCAACCCGGTACCGGTATGACCGCGGGCGGATAACTGCCCTTCCAGTTCCTTGCGCGTCCGCCCGAATCGCAGGCCGGTCATCAACGAACGTTCGACTGATTCCGGTCCCCGCCCGGCGGCGCGCAGCAAAGCATCCAGGCGAGCGCCGAGGCGGGTGAATTCGGCCGCCCGGACGAAGACCGCGTTCCACTCATTGGCGTATCTGGCAGCCAGGGATAAGGTCTTGTTCTCACCATTTCCGCCAATCAACAAGCGCGGCCCACCGGGGCGCGTGGGACGAGGGAGGAGGGTCGCGGCGCGCAATTGGAAGTAATTCCCTCCGAAGGACACCGGTGTATCGGAGCGCAGCAGGCGGCTGATGACTTCCAGTCCCTCCTCGAAGCGGTTGAAACGCGGCGCCAGGTCCGGCAGGTCGAAACCCCACAGGGTATGTTCCCGTTCCTGCCAACCCGCGCCGAGACCGAGCGTCAACCGCCCGCCGGAAAGGTCATCCACGGCGGCGGCCATGCGGGCGGTCAACGCCGGATGCCTGAAGGAAACCGGCGAGACCAGCGGCCCGAACGCGATGCGTTTTGTATGGGAGGCAAGCCAGGTCAGCGAGACCCATAGTTCGAGTGAGTCTCTATCCGGCGGCGCGGCGTTGGTGAAATGGTCCGAGCGGTACAGGCCGGAAAAACCCAGGTCTTCGACAGCGGTAGCGATCCGCTGCCAGCGCGGCCAGGTGAGTCCGTTCTGGCCTTCGATCATGATGGCGATCTCCATCTAGATCCTCCAATCTCACAGGGGCACAGCGGCGCCGTGTCCCTTTTAGGAATTCACCAATTCCGGCAGGACCAGCCAGCCGCCAGGTTTGAGCGGGTGTTCTGCCTCGATGACGGTCCCGGCCTGCAATAGCCTGTCCATCGTCCGCCCGACCAGTTCGGGGGGCCAGCCGAAGAGCCGCGCCAGGTCACGCGCCTGGGCCGCGCCGAGGGAGGCAAGGGCGAGTTCGGCCAGTTTCCGGCGGGCATCGGCTTCGCCGATGGGACGCGCCTGCCCGGGCAGTTCCGGGAAATGGCGGCTGGTCAGGTCATAGCGGTAGGCGTATTTCCACGCCCCGGCCTCGGCGACACCGGTCGGCAGGACTTTGAAATCCATTTGCAGGTCTTCCATCGCCCGGCCAAAGACCGACTCCCTGGCGTTCGAGAGACGGGCTTCCTTGCGCAGGGAGATCGTGTCGAGTGGTCCCTTATCCAGCAGGGTATCGTAGATCTGTTTGGCTGCCAGCGTCAGGCGGCCTTCTTCGTAGGCGATGACATGGTCATCTTCCGGGGAACCGTAGTTCCCGGAGAGGGCGTAGAAGTACGGGGCAACGCCAAGCGAGATAAATGTGGCCTTGCGGCGCAGGATCTTGGCATAATACCAGGCGCGCTTGTCGAGCGCTTTATCCTTCCAGCCCCAGGTGACATGACCGGGATCGTCGTGCTTGGATGCAACGGGACGGTCTCCTGCCACCGCCGTCCACAGGGACGGAAAGTCCACGCCGGAGATCGGCCAGAAAAAAACAAAACCACGCCGGTCGATGAAATCCAGGGCTTCGGCGGGTGTGGCAAGCGGTTTACCGGACGGCAGGCCATAGGTCCGCGCCCGGTGCGCCAGGAGAAGGTCCAGATCGAAGACAGGCATAATACCTCGGCCAGGCCATTCTACCACCCGCCTGGAAACTTGAAGGATTGCGGAGTGTTACAATGTCCAAAGGATCTCGCATGTACCCTGATGATCAAATCCAGCTCCTGAGCGAAACGCTCGTCAAGGAAATCGTCAATGCGGCCGGCCTGCCTGTGACGCGCGGCTGGAGGAATCTCGCCCGGTTCTTCTTCAGGAGAGCCACCGAAAGGCTGGCCGGTATCGGGCTGGGATTCGACCGGGATATCGCCGCCCTGGGAGCGCCGTCCGCCGCCGGCCGGGTGCTTGACAATTGGTGCCGGGAAGTCCAGGCCTCCGGCGCCGCGCTCATCCCTCCCAAAGGTCCGCTGCTGGTGGTGTCCAACCATGCCGGGACATACGATAGTTTCGTGATCTGCTCGACGCTGGGCCGGGTTGATTTGAAAGTCATCTCCAGCGACATCCCTTTTTTCAAACACTTGCCCAACCTGGCGCGGCATGTGATCTTTCTCTCCGAGAATATCCAGGACCGGATGACTGCCACCCGCGCCGGCATCCGCCACCTGAAAGCCGGGGGGGCGATGCTCATCTACGGCACCGGCTTGATCGACCCCGACCCGGCGGTTTACCCGGATGCCTCGGTACACATCGGGAGATGGTCGCCCTCGATCGACCTCTTCCTGCGGACCGTCCCGGACCTGAAACTGGCGCTGTCCATCGTCAGCGGGGTGGTCTCCCCGAAGTGGGCGCGCCATCCTGTCACCTGGCTGCGACGGATCGATTGGCAGAAGCGTCGCATCGCCGAGTTCGGCCAGGTGCTCCAACAACTATTCATCCCTGGCAGTCTCTTCCTGGAACCGTGCATCTCCTTCTCGCCGCCGGTCCCCGCCAGTGAATTGCGCGCCGCAAGCGGAGGCGGAACGATGCTCCCGGCTGTCATCGCCAGGGGACAATCGCTTCTCGAACAACACGTCGACAGGTTCCTTCCCCATTGACCTGCGAGTTCGCCAACCCGATCCAAGGAGCACAACATGACCCTTCCCGCTAAAGACCGCCTGCCCTGGTATGTCAAACTGGCGTATGGTTCGACCGATTTCGGTTTCGCCTTCACTGATTCGGCCATTGCGGTCGTCTATATGATCTTCCTGACCAACGTTATCGGCCTGGCCCTGGAGGCGGTCTTCCTCATCACACTCATCCGCATGACCTGGGACTACATCAACGACCCGATCATTGGTTTCCTGACAGACCGGACACGCACGCGTTGGGGGAGGAGACGCCCCTACCTGCTCTTTGGCATCATCCCCTATGGGATCGCCTTTGCCATGCTGTGGTGGCATCCGCCTGTCGCAAGCGAAACCTGGCTGGTGGTCTACTATACAATCGCCTGGCTTGTTTACGATACAATCCTGACCCTCGTCTCCATGCCTTACTTCGCCCTGACCCCCGAACTGACCCAGGATTACGACGAGCGCACTTCCCTGACCAGTTTCCGCATGGCATTCTCCATCGTTGGCGGGTTGGTGGCGTACACAGTCTGGCTGATGGCGCTTGGAGAACGCGCTCCCGAAAATGGGAGTCATATCTTCACAGTGGCGGCAATCTTTGGAGCCATTTCTGCCTTCCCGATGTTGTTCACTTTTTTTGCGGCCAAGGAGAGACCGGCCTACGTCGGACAGAGCCGCCCCAGCCTGCGCGAATCGCTCAGAGCGGCCCGCACCAACCGTCCCTTTTTGTTCGCAGCCGGGATTTTCCTGTTCACCTGGACAGCCATCTCGATCATCGAACCGACCCTGCTCTATTTCCTGAAGTACCGCATGCAACTCCCCGACGACACAGCAGACCTGGTAGCCGGGACAGTATTCATTTCTGCCCTGGTTGTCCTCCCCTTCTGGCTGTGGGTCTCGAAGAAAACTGATAAACGCAAATCGTACATCGCCGGGATGCTTTTCCTTTCAGCAGTCATCTGCACGCTCATCTTCATCAGTCCTTTCATGGGGCTGCCTGTGATCATCGCGCTGGCAGCGCTGGCAGGTATCGGCGTCTCCGCAGTCCATGTACTCACCTGGGCGATGATCCCCGATGCAGTGGAGGTCGACGAACTCGCTTCCGGCCACCGCCACGAGGGAATCTTCTACGCCCTGGTGACCCTTTTCCGCAAGATCGCCGCCTCGGTGGCCGTATCGCTCATCCCCCTGGTATGGAAGGCCAGCGGTTACGTGGCAGATGCAGCACAACAGAACGAGACCGCCATCACCGCCATCCGCATCATGGTCGGACCCGTACCGAGTCTTTTCCTCCTGGGAGGTATCCTTTTCGCCGTCTTCTATCCCTTGTCGAGAGAGGCGCACCGGGAGACGCGCGATAAGATCGCGGCTCGCGCCGCCGCGGATTGACGCCATCAAAAACAATCAAACCAGGCTGGATCAAGCCTGGTTTTTCTTTTCTTTCGGGTCCGGGATCTCCCGGGCGGCCTTCTCTAGGATCTCGAACCCCTCATCGACAAGACGCTGCAGGCGATCCGGATTCTTCCTCCCCTGTTGCACCAGGTCGGCCAGGCGCGCCAGCGAGACTCGCAGTCCCGCCGCCCGCCTCGCCCAGGAAGAATCAGGCGAGAGTCGCTCGAGGCGACCAACGAGCAGGTTGGCTTGTTCAACCAATGAACCCATATCCTGATTGTATCCGATTGTCTCGACCCAAAATGTTTGCATTCATCTACGTTTAAAACTATAATGATGTCGTGAGAAACCGGTCTGCCAATTTCCGCAAAATTCGTTTCCGGTGGAGAGCAAGGAGTAGACGATGAATCACAAGTCCTTCCGTCACGTTACCAGCATGCTTCTCCTGGTGACCCTGGCAGTTTCAGCGCTCGGCATCCTGCCCACCGTCCGTGCCACCGGGGGAACAAGACCTGTCATCACCGGGCAGAATCCGCTCGCCACAGATGAAGATACCAACCTTACTATCGCTCTTGGCGACCTGACCGTTGTCGACGACGACAGTACCTACCCGGACGACTTTACAATGGAAATCCTACCCGGTGCGAACTACTCAGTCGTTTCCAATACGGGTCCCGATTCGACCATCCTCCCCGCTTCGAATTTCAACGGGGCATTGACCGTACCAGTCACAGTAAATGACGGCGGTAACGCCAGCGCCTCTTATGATCTATCCGTCACGGTCAACCCGGTGAATGATATTCCAACGGCGGTGGATGATCCATCGTATGCAATGCTCGAGGACGGTTCCCTGGTCCAGGATGCAGCCGGCGGTGTCCTGGCAAACGACACGGATGTGGATGGACCGGCCGCCCTGACAGCCGTCCTGGATGCCGGTCCGACCTTCGGCGCACTGGCAAGTCTCGCTGCCGACGGCAGTTTCCAGTACGATCCCGATCCGGACTTCTGCGGGAGCGACTCGTTCAGTTACCTTGCCTATGATGGCTTGGATTATTCAGCAAGCGCAACTGTATCGATAACGGTCGCCTGCGTCAACGACCCCCCGGTAACGACGGATGATATTCTTGGCGATATTGACGAAGACTCGGGCGCCTACTTTATCCCGCTCTCCTCCTTGAGCGGCAACGATAGCCCTGGCCCGATGAATGAAACCGGTCAGACCCTGAACATCATCGGCGTGTCCAACCCGGTGGGCGGTACGGTTTCCATCAATGGGACGAATGCTGAATTCATTCCCACTGACAATTACAACGGTCCCGCTGGTTTCGACTATATTGTTCAGGACGATGGGACCACAGGCGGGCTGCCAGATCCCCTCACGGATAGCGGCGCAGCCAGTTTCACGATAACCCCGGTCAATGACCTGCCAACCATCAGCGACATCAGCGACCTTATCGTCCAGCGCAATACACCCACTCCCGACCTGCCTTTCACCATCTGGGACCTCGAAACGGTTGCCGATTCCCTGATCGTTACCGCTACATCATCGAATAAAACCCTTGTTCCGGATGCCAACATCAACCTGGCAGGCAGCGGCGCAGACCGCACGGTCACGGTTACGCCTGCTAATAATCGCAGCGGCGCCACAACCATCACCGTCACCGTGGATGACGGGACAGACACCGCCAGCGACTCCTTCCTCCTGACCGTCAATGACCAGCCTACTGTTGATGACATCCCCGACCAAACCGCGAGCGAAGATCCCGCCGCGGCGGTCTCCATCACCTTCAGCGTGGACGACAGCGAGACTCCCAAGGCGGACCTGTCGGTGACGGTCGAATCGTCGAATACGACCCTGGCGCCGAATACCAACCTGGTTCTCGGGACCCTGGGCGTGAACCGCACGCTGGACATCTCGCCGGCTGCTGATGAATCTGGCGTTACGGTCATCACAGTAACAGTAGAGGATGCCGACGGCGGCCAGGCAACTGATACTTTCACCCTCACAGTGAGCGAGGTGAATGATCCGCCGGTCGCCACCAACGACACTGTCGCCAACATCTTCGAAGACTCGGGGACATATGTGATTGCATTCTCGACCCTGGTTGGCGACGACAGCCCCGGCCCCTCCAATGAGTCAGGCCAAACCCTGACCGTCAGTTCGGTCGCCAACCCAACCGGCGGGACGGTAGCCATCGTTGCCGGGAATGTCGAGTTCTACCCAACCTCGAATTTCAACGGCAGCGCCGGGTTCGACTACACCGTCCAGGACGATGGCGCCACAGGGGGATCGGCCGACCCGCTGGAAGATACCGCGCGGGTCAGTTTTACGATCAATGCCGTCAACGACGATCCCACCATCAGCGACATTGCCGACCAGAATATCGACGAAGATGCTGATACCGGCGACATCGCTTTCACCATCGGCGATTTGGAAACAACAGCCGCATCCCTGGTCGTCTCGGGCTCATCTTCCAACACGACCCTGGTCCCCGACCTCAATATCACCCTGGGCGGTAGCGGGACAGACCGCACCGTCAATGTCTCACCGCTACCAGACCAGTCCGGCAGCGCTGTGATCACGATCACGGTCGATGACGGCGAAGGCGGAACAGCCAGTGATACATTCACCGTGTATGTATCCCCTCTCAACGACCAACCAATTGCGGACAACCAGAGTGTCAGCGTGGATGAAGAATCATCGGTTTCGATCACCCTGACAGGCGCCGATGCAGACCCGGAAGTCGCCCAGACTTTAACCTTCGCCATCGACGCCAACCCGACCCACGGCGCACTCTCCGGCTTCAACCCGGCCACCGGGGAGGTGACCTATACCCCCGACCCGGACTTCTTTGGCTCGGATAGTTTCCTCTTCAGCGTCACGGACGACGCCACTGCCGGTTCCCCGGGAGCCCTGGTCAGCGCCGCGGGCACGGTTTCCATCACGGTCAACAATGTGAATGACCCACCGTCCTTCGATCCGGGCAGTTCACCCGTCACATCTTTGGAAGACCATGCATATTCAACCGTCTGGGCCACGAATATCTCGACCGGTTCCCCGTATGAATCCGGACAGACGCTTACTTTCATCATCACAGCCAACAACAACCCGGATCTATTCCAGTCCTACCCGCAATTGCGTCCGATGGGACGCTCTCGTACACACCAACTCTCGACGCGAGTGGCAGTGCAAACCTCACAGTTGTCCTGAAAGATAATGGCGGTGGGGATGACGCCTCCGCTCCGGCGGAATTTCACCATCCAGGTCGGAGCGGTGAACGATCCACCGAGTTTCACCGGAGGCGGCAATCTCAGCGCCTACGAGGACCAATCCTACAGTGGTTCCTGGGCCAGTTCGATTTCACCCGGCCCCGGTTCGGAAGCGGGTCAATCGGTGTCGTTCAGCATCACCAGCAACACCAATTCAGCATTGTTCAGCGCCGGTCCTGCGATCAGCAATACTGGCGTTCTCAGTTATACACCTGCTGCGAACTTGTCTGGAAGCGCCGAGATCACAGTCGTTCTACAGGATAACGGTGGGACCGAGAACGGCGGCGACGACGCCTCCGGTCCATATATTTTCATCATCATCATCAATGCCGTCAACGATGCGCCTTCCTTCAACAGCGGAGGGAATGTATCCACGTACGAGGATGTCGCCTATTCCGCTTCCTGGGCTGGCGCAGTGTCGCCAGGCCCGGCGGATGAGGCCGGTCAATCGGTGGCTTTCTCCTTCACGGCAAACGACAACCCGTCACTCTTCCAGAGCGGTCCCACCATATCACCCGCCGGTACATTGAGCTTTACGCCTACACCGAACTCCTCCGGGGTTGCCCATGTGAAGGTTGTACTCCAGGACAACGGTGGGACGGCCAACGGTGGGAATAATGCCTCCAGTCCGGTCTCCTTCACGATCACCGTCACGAACATCAACGATGAGCCAACCTTCACCGCGGGTGGGAATATAACTGTCGCAGAGGATTCCGGAGGCTATTCGGCTCCCTGGGCAAGCGCCATCCTCGCTGGTCCGCCAGATGAGTCCGGCCAAATGATGACCTTCTATGTGAATACCGGGAACCATGGCCTCTTCTCAACGCTGCCGGCCATCGCTGCAAACGGCGCCCTGACTTTCGAACCGGCGGCAAACCAGAACGGCATCGCGACGGTATCCGTTTTCCTGGTGGACGATGGCGGTACAGCCAATGGCGGGGATGATACAAGCCCGACAACCAGTTTCACGATCACGGTCACGGCAGTAAATGACGCGCCGGAGGCCTACGCGGATACATACAGCACAAAAGTCAATACGCCTCTATCCATCTCCCCCTCCGGCGTGATGGAGAACGATATTGATATCGAAAACGACCGCCTGACAGCCACCCTTGCTTCGAATCCATCATTTGGTGCGCTGGTCTTTAATTCGGATGGATCCTTCACCTATACACCCCTGCCGAATGCCTTTGGCAGCGACACATTCACGTATTATGTCCGGGATCACGCACTCCAATCCGCCCCGGCTTCCGTGACGATCACGGTTGTCCCGACAGGCAGCCAGTTCCTCCAGCCCTGGAATGCAAAGAAGGATTACCGCTGGGTGATGGTGCGGGAAGGTATTTCGACCAAGTTAACGTGTACAAGCGATTACATCGGGACGATCATCACCCTGCGCTCGACCGGCGATGGGATTGCCCTGAACTGCTTGAATGATGCCACCGCAAAACTCAACCTGGTCGAAGAAGACGAATTGCCGCATGCCTTACCGGCAGGATTCGAATATATCTCCGGCCTGGAGGCCATCGTCTCCCTCGATAATGAGCCCTTGGAATTACTGGAAGGCTGGCTGCGGATCACATTCGTTGAGCCGAAAGATCCAGGCGATTTCAGGATCCTCTTCTGGGATGAAACAGAAGAAGCGTGGCTGGAGTTGCCATCGGTTGCCGAGGCGAATGGCACAACCCGGACGGTAACGTATGAGGACGGGCGACAGGTCCTGGTGGGCGTCCACGCAACAGCCTATGATCGGATCGACGTGGTGCTCAATTTCCCCGGCTTGTTCATCCTCGTTGCCAGATAATCTGACCGGGCTCTAAAAAAAACGACTGGGCTTTCAGCATCCCAGTCGTTTCTATTTATCGCGCAATGGATCATTCCTTCCTGGATGGCGTCAGGTGGACCAGGGCACGCGCCAGGGCTTTCTGGATGGCCGCCCGTTCCCGGTCCGGCAGGTTTGCCAGGTCGAGTTCGAGCGGTTTCAGCCGCAGGTGATTCTCGTCAATTTCGAGGAATGGCGTTACCGAACTGACATCCTCGCGCAAGCCGAGCAATTCCCAGGATTCAACCGGCAGGTGAAATCCCTTCACCTCGAGCAGACCGATGGCGCGCGCCTCGACCAGGTCCTCGACCAGGGTGTGGGTCGCGCTGGACATGTAGATCACATCCGCCGGAGCCATATACTGGAGCCGGGACGCCAGGTTGACCTGGTTTCCAATGGCTGTGTAGTCCATGCGCCGGTCGCTGCCGAAGTTACCCACCGTGCAGAACCCGGTGTTGATCCCCATCCGGACCTGGAGCAGGCGGTTGGCGCTCTGGCGCCAGCCCTCCCTCAGCCGGAATAGTTCCTCGCGCATTTCGATCGCCATCCGGACGCAATTCCTGGCGTGGGTTACATCGTCGAAGAACTCCGGCGCGCCGAAGAAAACCATGATCGCATCCCCTACGAACTTATCCACCGTCCCGCCGTATTTGATGGCGATCTCGGACATGCGCGTCAGGTAGGTGTTCAGGATCGCCGATAGTTGTTCCGGTTCGAGCGAATCGGTCAGGGGCGAGAACCCCACTACGTCCGAGAAGAAAACGGTCAGGTTAACGCGGGTATGCTGCTGGGTATCCGCATCGGTGACTCCTCCCAGTAAAGCCTTGAACAACTGTGGGGAGAGGTATTTCCGCATCTTGTTCTGGAGGATTTCCATCCGCTGGTTCTGGACGACCAATTGCTCCTCCAATGCGGTGCCGTGCTCCATGGTGGTCTCGTAGATCAACTGGAGGTCGTTGAGGTCCTCTTCAAGTTGGGCGATCCGGGACAGGAGGGCTTGTTTGTTCTCCGGGACTCCTGCTGTGGATTTCTTGGTTGTCATGTCGTTCCTACACGATATCCACTTGGACCTTGGGCCATAGTTTCGACAGGTTGACCAGGGACTTCAATTGCCAGTAGATTTCCTTGTTCCCGACCACCACCATCGCCACTTTGTCCTCTTTACGGGCAGCGATGACGAACTTGCTGACGGCGTTGATTCCGGAACTATTGAGGAATTGCAACTGGCGGAAATCGAGCGTCAATTTCCCGCTCCCGGCAGAAGTATGAGCCTCCATCAACAACTCTCCAATCGGTGCATATTCCTCGGTAGTCTGGAGGCGGATCGTTCCACGGAAGCCCACAGTGTGGGTGGTATCGTTGTGGTCGACAACATAATCGTCGCCTTTGATCTCTTTGACTGCCATCGTTATATCTCCTTTATGTTGATATGCGCTTGGACATCCACCGCTGTGCTCCGGTCGTCCAACTTGTAGAACCGGAAACCAAAACGGATGTTGTAATCTTTCATCAAAGACAGGTATCCGAGTCCAGAACCAGCCTGGTCGCTTTCAGCATTCTGCTCGAGTTTCCGGAAATACAACTCATCCGGGTCGCCATCCAGTAATTCCTTCATTAACTCCACAAATCCTGCCTGCTTCTCCGGCAGGATATGGTTAGTCAATTGGATGACGATTCCTCCAGGCATTACCCATGACTCGTACTTGACTGTATCGATGCTTGCACTGCTGAACTTGGCGCAATTCTCGAACAACTCGTTCAAAAGGTAGGAGACGGCGCTCTCCAACGCTTCACGCTGCACAGGATGACCGGCGTCGAAACGCTTCGAAAAAAGCGAGGCGTATCGTGCCCAGAAATCTGAACTCAGGCTGCAACGCCGCCATGCGCTCACGAGTTGCCCGGCCGTCAGGATCATCGTCTGGCGGCTCAGTATCTGTCCGACCAGGGTGGATGGGTCCTGCCAGTCACCCAGCCGGATTGTATCAGGTGCCGTCATCACACCTCCTATTTCTGCTTGATGACCAGGATGGCGATGTCGTCAAAGATCGTCGCTTCGCCGATGTGAACGTAGAGATCAGCCAGGATATGTTCCATCACTCCGCGGGCATCCATTTTATGGTGACGAACCAGGCTGTTCTTCAAACCATCGATGCCAAACTGCTTTTTCTTTCGGCCAAACGCTTCGGTCACGCCGTCGGTATAGAGCAGCAAAGTATCGCCTGTCTGCAGTTTGATTTGCGATGTCATGATGTATTTCTCGATATCCTCCTCCAGGCCGATTGGCATCCCCAGGTCCATCGTGTCGACTACTTCCAACGAGCCGTCTTGCCGGCAGACCAATACAGATTCATGCTGCCCAACGATGGAGAATTCACGGTTGCGGTATTTCAGGATGGCCATGGTCATGTTCTTATCTTCATGGATGCGTAGGATGTTGTTGTACAAGACCTGGTTGAGGATCGACAACATACGTTCCATGTCTTTTTCACCGCTCTTGGAAAGCGTGAGGAGGGCAGTCTGGGCCATTAACATGATGACACCCGATGGCAGTCCATGACCGGTCACATCACCGATGCCAAGGTAGACTGTCTCCCCCACACGCAGGACATCATAATAGTCGCCGCCGACTTCATCCGCCGGGCGCATGAAACTGGCAATATCGAGGTCCGGGATATTGCTTGTCTCCTGCTCGGGAGGAAGTACCATCAGTTGCAGGCGACGGGCAACATCCAATTCCGCGCCGAGACGCAGGTTTTCGCCCCGCAACTGGTCGTTCAACCGGCTGATCTCATCGTTAGCCTTCCTCAGGTCGGCCGTCCGCTCCGCCACTTTCCCCTCCAGGTTGACCGTATACTCGCGGATCTCTCCGGACATGGTCTCGAAAGCGCGACCCAACTGGCCGATCTCATCCTGGCTCCGCAACTTGAGTTCCATATCGTAATTCTTGGCCGAGATGCCGTCGGCTGCCCGGGCAAGAGTCCGCAAGTCACGGGTGGCATTGGTCGAGAACCGGACCGTTACCAGGCTGACGAACGCCAGGATGGCGACCAGGATGACCAGCGAAAGCAGGCTTACCCGCAGGCTTTGCTCCTGGACCTGCTGCCGGGTCTGGTTCAACGCTGAAAAGATCTCCTCCTCCGGTACGACGATCACGATTTTCCAACTATCCTCGACATAACCGGGCATGGTGAACGGGGGCAGGCTGGCATAGGCTACCATTTCCTGGCGCAGGTTGCCGCCCAGGTCGGTCAGGGCGAGTCTTTCGTATCCTTCCTGGGAGGCAACCATCAGGGCTGATAATTCCTGCACTGCAAGGTCGCTGGAAGTATCCAGGGCTCCTTCATAGTAAACCAGGCTGCCTAGTAATTTCTCTTCGTAGGTGATCTGGAATAATTCAACGCCCGCTTCCGGCATGGCGATGATCTTCCCCTGACCGTCGACCAGGAATGCGAACCCTGTTTCCGCAATGTGAATGGAGAGGATGTTCTCGATCATCTTGTTCAAGGCAATATCCACGCCTACTGCACCGGCGAATTGGGCGCCCTGGTGATCCCAGAGGGGGTAGAACATGGTTACCACCAACCCCCGCCCGCCGGCGTCGTAGTAGGGCTCCTCCACCGTGACCGGGTTTGGAAACTGCTGCTGGAGACCGGCATCGGTGTAATAGCGTTCCCAACCATCGATATTTGTGGAAAAGAAATCACGCCAATACAGGGAGTCCAGCGCTTCCTGTCCGCGTAGTGTAATGATCCGGTGGTAATTGGGGTAGGAAAGCATCACTGGGGACGACTGGTCGCCGACAAAGTAAATCGATGCGTTGTTGACATTACCATCGAACACGGCATCCATGCTCAAATTCAGGAGGGAGAAAAGCGCAAGTTGCTGTTGGGCGCGTGGATCAGCAGCGATGGGGGGAGGAATGAGGGCATCGAAACTTGCGTCGACCGGGCTGGTCAAGGCGCCGCTCTCCTCTGTCAGGGGATTCTGAAATAACGGTGTCTGGAATATTGACTGGTTGGCTTGGATATCGGCGGCATGGTCCACTATCTTTTGCGCCGTCCTGCCAAGCACGGAGAGGTTGTCCTGGGCGGCTTTTAATTGCAACCAGGTGATATCCGATTGTTCACGCACGGACCGCATCAGAAAATCCTGTACCGTCTGTTCCATGCTGTCGGTATTCAACGCAAGGGAGAAATCATTTACTGAGCGGAAACTGACTGTCAGGAATACGAACAGGACGATCGCAGTCAGGATGACAGAAACGAGATTGAAGATCAATAACTTCCGCTGAAAACTCCGGTTGAAGAATGCCAGTAGTTTTTTCATTTCTCCATCATCCTCTCGATGGCGCTTCGATTGGTTTTCGTCCCGAGCAGGCGACCATCACCCAGGCAGAGTACCCCTGCGGGTCCCGGATGGCATCCAGATGAGCATCATATCCCGCCAGCATGGCTTCCTTTTCAGCAGTAGCCAGGCGCAAGTGATTCCCAATAGTATTGACGGAGAAGACACGCCAATCTTCGACCACCCGTGCAAACGCGGCGCGATCTGTATTCTCCGTATCCACTACTATATTATCGCAGCGTAACTCGTCCAGTCCGGCAGCGGACAGCATCTTCTCCAGTTTTTGTCCGTTACGCAGATCGATACCCATCCGGAGCCCAAGTTCCGCCGCCTGGTTGTATGTATTCCGAATGATCTCTGATCCCGGCCGGGCATCGATCAGATCATAATCCTCCCCGGTCACATAGATCCTGCCGCCTGGTTTGGCGATGCGCACAAGTTCCTGCAGGATGAGTTCAGGGCGGGAAAAAACTTCCAGGCTCAGGCGGCAGAACACAAAATCAAACCGGTTATCCGGCAGCAAAAGCGCTGTCGCGTCCCCTCGCTGGAATTCAACATTCCTGAGTATGGAATCCGCCTGCAGGTTACGGGCATATTCGATGGCTGCCTCGGAATGATCTATTCCAAGGATGGACAAAGGTTCGAAGTCACGGTAGAGCACAAGGGAAAAATCTCCACAGCCGCAGCATATGTCGGCCACCTGCATGCCCTTCGCCATTCCATGTGTCTTGATCACGTCCTTCTCGAGCGGCCACAGGATACGGGTCTGGTTACGCAGGAGCGGCAGGAACTCGGCTGCCTCGACCAGGTCCTGGCTGTCGTAGAAGTGAGCGTCATGCACGGTGAATACCACCCGTTCCCAGACAGCCCGCAGGTTCGGGAGGACGCGTTCCGACCAGGCAAGCACCCCGGAAGCGATGACCTCGACGGTCAATCGATCCCGTCCGCGCGCATAAGCGACGAACATCGAGAGGATCTTGATCCCCTCGGCATTGGTATAGCGGAGTCTCCTAAAGTCCAATCGCAGTTTCTTATCCAACCTGTCGTGGAGTTGGCAGAGGAATTGAAAAACTGCGGCAACTTCATCATCCCCGCTGGGACGGAAAATCCCTTCGAAGAGGACTCTTTCCTCGACAGGATCGAACAGCAGTGAATAAGTGCTACCTGTGTACTTCATGCGTTGATATCCCTGGTGGGGATGAGCGCTTGTGTCAATGCCCGGCCGGTCGAGATATCCAACCGGGTGGCCAGACGGGCATTGAAATCGTGCACCAGCATGGCTAGACCCAGCTGGTTGAACGCCGGCATCGGGCGGTGCGAGTCTGTGAGCAACTGAAAGTAAAGGTCCCGGATGTCATTGCAACAGAGTTCGCTCATGAAATTCCGGTAAACCTCGATGATATCCGGGTTGAGGGTATGCCCAATTTCGAGCAGGATATCAGCATCTACCTGACTGCAATTGATGGACACTTCAGCATTCGATGGAGATACCTTGACCACGGCTTCGAGCAGGTCGTTAGTGATGGTAGATAGAAGGTTTTCCGCCCAATCCTGCCGGCAGTACTGGTAGGCCGTGTACCTGGCGAGATAATTCGCCAGCATGCTGCACCGTCCCCATTCGGTTTGGAAGTCGTGCGCAGGAAGAATTAAATCGACCGAAAACTTTGCGGATTTCGATTCGATGAAATTACCGATGTCCACACAAGCCTCCTGGGCGCAGAATTCTTTCGGAGTATGGTTGACAGGCCGATGGATTTTCGCTTCTCTTTCCATTCAATTATATTGCACATTTCAAAAACTGTTGACATTCATATGAAAAAAGTGTATGATGCTACTGGTCTGACCACTTACCAGTATTGTATCATTACGAGGAGGGTGTTTTTCCCGACTACACCGTACTTGTAGGGTAAGCAATCTCTAATGTTATAGAGAATTCCTTCGGGCAAAGAGCGCCTTTGCAATGACACAAACCAAGGAGCGTCCATGGATTGGCAACCACCACAAAAACCCGCAGAAATGGCAGAAACCCGCCTGCTCGAAGCCATCCTTTCCGGGCATTTCCCCATCAACAGCAATCTCCCCGGCGAGCGCGAACTCGCCGAACAGATCGGCGTCACCCGCCCGACCCTGCGGGAGGCGCTCCAGCGCCTCGCCCGCGACGGCTGGCTCGAAATCCAGCATGGCAAACCCACCCGTGTGCGCGACTACTGGCGCGAGGGGGGGCTGGGCGTCCTGGCTGTGCTGGGCGGCCTCTCTTCGGGGCAGTCGCCGGATTTTGTCACCCACCTGTTCGAAGTGCGCGTCCTGCTCGCCCCGGCCTATGCCCGCCAGGCGGTCGAAGCCGCCGCCGATGAGTTGGCTGGCTTTCTGGCGGGGTATCCCTCGCTCGAAGACAGCCCCACCGTTTTCGCCCGCGCCGACTGGGACTTGCATATCCTGCTTACACAAAAGGCCGAAAACCCCATCTTCCGTTTCCTCTTCAACGGCTTCCATAAGTTGGCCATCCCGATCGGTGAGAGATATTTCGAGTACCCGGAGCGCCGCCAACACTCCCGCCGCTTCTACACGGACCTGCTCAACTGCGCCCGCAGCGGCGCGGCCTTCGACGCCGAATCCCTGACCCGGCGCGTCATGGAAGAGAGCCTGGCGCTGTGGCAAAAAATGCAGAAGGAGGACGCATGAAACGCTGGAATGGATGGGGCAACGTCAATACTGATTACCCGGCGCCGGACTCGGCGCGTGTGTATCTCCTCAACCTGTTCGGTTCCCTGGACCCGGCGCCGGACGCGGACCTCGAGACCGTTCTCAGATCCGTGCCCGCCTCGCGCCTCCCGGCCCACCCGCTGGTGGACATGTCGCCGATGGAGCGGCTGACCCACGCCCGCGGGCAGTCCACGCCCGACTGGTTGGCGCTGCGCTCAGGCCGCGTCCCGGCATTCCCGGATGGGGTGGCTTACCCTGTGAGTGAAGAACAGGTGCGCGACCTGCTGGCCTATGCCAAAAAGGCAGGCGCGATCGTCATCCCCTACGGTGGCGGGACGAGCGTGGTCGGCCACGTCAACGCTCCCAGGTCCGACGCGCCGGCGCTGACTCTGTCGCTGGAGAAGATGACCCGCTTGCTCGACCTGGACGAGACCAGCCGCATCGCCAACTTCGAAGCAGGCGTCCCCGGCCCGGAACTGGAGCGCGTCCTGCGCCAGCGCGGCTATACCTTGGGCCACTTCCCGCAATCGCACGAATTCTCCACCCTCGGCGGCTGGATTGCCACCCGTTCGTCGGGGCAGCAGTCCTACTACTACGGACGCATCGAGCAGTTGTTCGCCGGGGGCCGCATGGAAACCCCGCGCGGCACGCTCGAAATGCGCCCGGTCCCGGCTTCAGCGGCGGGGATCGACGTGCGCGAGATGGCGCTTGGCTCGGAGGGGCGCATGGGAGTCATCACCAGCGCGAAGGTCCGCGTGAGCAAAGCGCCAGAAGCGGAGGAGTTCTACGGCGTCTTCTTCCCAACCTGGGAGCAGGGATCGGAAGCGGTGCGCCGCATCGCCCAGGAGCGGACGCCCGTCTCCATGCTGCGCCTGTCGAACCCGGTCGAGACCGAGACCACGCTGATCCTGTCGGGCAAGTCATGGGTCCCGGCGGCAACGAAGGGGCTGGCGCTGGTCGGCTACGGGTCCGAGCGCTGCCTGCTCGTCTTCGGCGCGACCGGGGCAGCCGCGCAAGTCCGGCGGACGCGAGCGCAGACGGCGGCCATCTGCCGCAAATACGGCGGGATGTTCGTCGGGACGGTGGTCGGTCACACCTGGGAGAAGGCGCGCTTCTACTCGCCCTACCTGCGCAACACGCTCTGGGACATTGGCGTCGCCGTGGATACGCTCGAGACCGCGCTGCCCTGGTCGCAGGTCCAGGAAGCCTCGCAGGCCATCCCGGCCTCGATTAGCGCGGCGCTGGAGAGTCTGGGCGAGAAGGCGCACGTCTTCGCCCACCTGTCGCACATTTACCGGGACGGGGCCAGCATTTACACCACCTTCCTGTTTCGCCGCACGCAAGACCCGGATGAGTTGCTGGCGCGCTGGCAGGCGATGAAACACGCAGCCAGCCTGACCATCCAGAAATACGGCGGGACGATCACCCACCAGCACGGCGTTGGCGCTGACCATGCCCCTTACCTGCCCGCAGAAAAAGGCACACTGGGCATGGACGCTATCCGCGCCGCCTGCAAGTCGTTCGACCCGGATGGGATGATGAATCCGGGGAAACTCTTTTAGACGGTGGACCACAAAACACGGTCCATGGTCTACGGTCCACGGTCGTTGATACGGAATCTGATTGATGGAGAAGCGTATGGAATGGACAAGCGGCTGGCGTGAGAACGCCTGGAACGAACTCAACCGGCAGTGGGACACGCTCATCATCGGCGGCGGCATTACCGGCGCGGGCATCCTGCGCCAGTGCGTTCACGCCGGGCTAAAAGCCGTGCTTGTGGAAGCGGACGACTTCGCCTCGGGCACTTCTTCCCGCTCGTCGAAACTCGTCCACGGCGGGATGCGCTACTTGAAGAATGCCCAGGTGCGGGTGACACTCGAATCGGTGACGGAGCGCGAATATTTGCTGAAACAGGGTCGCGGACTGGTGAGCCGCCTTGGTTTCCTCTATCCCTGCCTCGATACCGACCACATGCCCGGATGGGTTTTCGGCGCCGGGCTGGTCATTTACGATCTGATGGCAAAGCAGTGGTCGCACCGTTCCTACGACGCCGAAGATATGCGCGAACTTTGCCCCATTCTTACCACGCCTGCCATGCACAGCGGCTTCCGCTTCTTCGACGCCCAGACCGACGACGCCCGCCTCGTCCTGCGCCTGATCCGCGAATCGGTCAACGGCGGGGCGCTGGCGCTGAACTATGCCCGCGTGACCTCGCTCCTGAAAACGAAGGATGGACAGGTCTGCGGGGCGGTGGTGCGCGACACGAGCGGCGGGTCGGACCGGGAAACGGAAGTCCGCGCCCGGGTCGCCATCAACGCCGCGGGCGCCTGGGCGGACGAGTTGCGCAGTCACGTCAACCGAACGCCCCGCCTGCGCCCGCTGCGCGGCAGTCACCTGGTCTTCAAGTCCAGCCGCATCCCTTTAACCCGTTCTGTCAGTTTTTCGCATCCGAAGGACGGACGCCCGGTTTTCATCCTGCCGTGGGAGGGGGCGGTCATCTACGGCACCACCGATGTGGACCAGGGACAGAATCTCATCACCGACCCGTCCATCAGCAGCAATGAAGCCGAATACCTGCTGGATGGATTGAAATATGTCTTCCCGGCGCTGGAACTGACCTTCGACGACGTGATCGCCACCTTCTCCGGCATCCGCCCGGTGGTGGATACGGGCAAGGCCAACCCGTCGAAGGAATCGCGCGAACATGTCATCTGGGACGAAAACGGCCTACTGACCGTCAGCGGCGGCAAACTGACCACCTTCCGCATCATGGCGCGTGACGCCCTGAAAGCCGTCCGCCGCCGCCTCGGGTACATTCCCTTCGACCCGGACGTGCCCGTCCTCGACCCGCTCCCGCCCGAAGCCGAGGGCCTGCTGGCTGAGACGCGCCTGCCTGCCAGTCAATGCTTGCGCTTGCTGGCCCGCTATGGCGTGAACGCCTCCACCTCGTTCTGTAAACTTGGCGAAGACATGGACGCCATCCCCGGTACGAACTACGTCTGGGCCGAACTGCGCCAGGCGGCGCACGGCGAGGGCGTTGTCCACCTCGATGACCTGCTCCTGCGCCGCGTCCGGCTCGGTTTCCTGGTCCCGAACGGCGGTCTCGACCAGATGGATCGCATCCGCGCCATCGTCCAGCCGGAACTGGATTGGGACGATCAGCGTTGGGCCGCGGAAGAAAAGTCCTACGTGGAGTTGTGGAGAAGCGCGTATCGGCTATAATTTCTAAACACAAAGGACACCAAGTCCTCCAGGGAGTTTCTTCGTGATCCTTTGTGCCCTTTGTGTTGGGAAAGGAGTCTCTTAGGCTCGAAAATCTTCTCGCCTAGGTATTTTATGTATCAACGCAAGGTTCTGATCACACTGATGCTGGCGTTGGCCGCCCTGCTTTCCGCTTGCACCCGCCCCAATCGCGAAGTCGGCAAAGACATCCTTTTCTCTTTGGAGGTGGATGGGCGCACCCGCACCTGGATTTTGCATGTTCCTGCTGTCGCGGATGCCAACAAACCTCTGCCGTTGCTGGTTGTACTGCATGGTACATACGGCACAGGCGGCAAAATGCAGCGCGCCCTGGGTTTTGATGTTTATGCCGATCGGCGCGGTTTCTATGTGGCTTATCCGGATGCTTACCAAAAACCGGGAGAACGCGATACGGCGCGTTGGAACGACGGGCGCGGTACCCTCGAATCATCTCTGCAGGAGATTGACGATGTTCAGTTCATCGTTGAGATGATTGCAGAGATTGAGCGAACTGTTGCGCTGGATGCCGTCCGTGTCTATGTGACCGGGGCTTCCAATGGCGGGATGATGACCTATCGCCTGGGCTGTCAAACGTCTGGTGTCTTTGCCGGGATTGCCCCGGTGATTGCCAACATTCCTGAACCGATTTTTAATGCCTGCACCCCGCAAGCCGCGCTGGCTTTTGTTGCGATTAATGGCAGCGCCGACCCCTTTATTCCTCTTGAGGGCGGCGAAGTGTGCGAAAATGTGCGTTTTGGCTGCGAGGGTGGCTGGGTGATTTCGCAAGCGCAGTCGGTTCGCAAATTTGTCGAAAGCAACGCTTGTCAGACTGACCCGCTGGTGACGTTGTTGCCCGTGCTGGAGCAGGACGGCACATCGGTGGAACAGCAAACTTTCCCAAATTGTCAGCACGGAGTGCAGGTGATGGCTTATATTGTGCAGGGCGGGGGTCATACCTGGCCGCCGCTGCCCTCCCAGATACAGGCCTCCGGCCCGCGTACCAAGAATTTAGATGCCACGCGCATCATTGTGGATTTTTTCTTTCCCTGAATCATGAGCGAACAATCATAGCGAGGTGTAGCAGAAATGGCAAATTTCAACCCCGACCACAAAACTGTACTCGATAATCTGCTCCTTTCCCATCCCCTTTTACGGGCGGGCAAGATGTTTGGCTTCCCGGCCTATTATGCCGGTAAAAAACTGTGCATTTGCCTGTACGAAGACGGTGTAGGCATCAAACTGCCTGCGGCAACCGTCACCCGCTTGCTGGAAACCGACGCCAACGCCATCCCCTTCCAACCACTGGGCAAGCCCAAAATGCGCGAATGGGTGCAAATCAACTTGGATGACTCTGAAGGGTATGTGCAATACGAAGCCTTATTTCACGAATCGATTCTCTTTGTTCATGAGCAGCAGCAGAAATCAGGCTCATAATAGAACGCGCAGAGTGTTATTACTATCCACTTCAACTCAGGAGATAATTGCATGAAGATTCATTCACAGGCCACCAAAGGCCATTTGATGGTTGGCATCACTCTCATCCTGCTCTCGCTAAGCAGTTTGATTGCCACTCTTATCCTGGATACCAATATCCTGCCCTTCCTGGTTTTCTTTTTTGGGGTTTGGGGCGGCATCGAAACCGGCCGCTACTTGGAATCCTGGATGAGCAAACGAAATGTGTAAATCTATAGCCATCATTGGCACGGGCATGGCCGGACTGACGACCGCCGCGTCCCTGGCACGTGCCGGTTAAAGTGGACGTATTCGAACTGCATACCCTGCCGGAAGCTACATCTCATCCTTCGTGCGTGAGGGCTTCACCTTCCCCGCCGGGCCGACTTCTAAAAAATGGAGCGAATTTTATTTGCTGAGGCGTTGCAAAAGCAACCAATAATATTTCTAAACACAAAGGACATCAAGTTCTCCAAGGAGTTTCTTCGTGATCCTTTGTGCCCTTTGTGTCAAAAAGGAGCATTTTATGCCCGATAACCTGCTCGCCATCGACCACGGCACCCAATCTGCCCGCGCCCTCGTCTTCGATCCGCGCGGGAACCTGCTGCACAAGTCCCGGGTCCCGATCGAACCGTACTACTCGACTGCCCCCGGAATGGCCGAGCAGGATCCGGAAATCTTCTGGAAAGCCGTTTGCGACGCCTGCCAGGGCTTATGGGCGCAGGGCGTGGACAAGTCGTCCTTCTCCGCGGTAAGTCTTACCACCCAGCGCAGTACGCTCATCAACGTGGATAAAGACGGAAAGCCGCTTCGCCCGGCGATCCACTGGCTCGACCAGCGCCGCGCGCAAGGGGTCAAGCCGTTGAGCGGACTCTGGGGCGCGGCCTTCAAACTGGCCGGCGCGTCCGATACGGTGGCCTATCTCCAGGCCGAGGCCGAAGCCAACTGGCTCCAGCAGAACGAGCCGGAAGTCTGGAAGGACACCCACAAGTTCCTATTCCTCTCCGGTTACCTGACCTACCGCCTGACCGGTCAATTCGCCGATTCGGTTGGCTGCCAGGTGGGTTACATCCCGTTCGACTATAAAAAGCAGGACTGGGAAGCCTCCTGGGGCTGGAAGTGGCAGGCCGTGCCGGTTGACAAGGCGCTCCTGCCGGACCTCGTGCCGGTCGCGGGTCAGATCGGCGTCATCTCCCCGGAGGCGTCTGCCGCCACCGGTATCCCGGCGGGACTGCCGCTCATCGCCGCCGCAGCGGACAAGGCCACCGAGGCGCTCGGGGCGGGCTGCCTAGAACCGCACATCGGCTGCCTGAGTTACGGTACCACGGCCACCATCAACACCACCCATAAGAAATACATCGAGGTCATCCCGCTCATCCCGCCCTACCCGGCGGCTGCGCCCGGTCACTACAGTTTCGAGATCCAGATCTACCGCGGCTACTGGATGGTGACCTGGTTCAAGCAGGAGTTCGGCCTGCGCGAGCAGGGACTGGCTGCGGCGAAAGGCATCGAACCCGAAGACCTGTTCGACGAAATGGTGCATACTGTCCCGCCCGGCTCGGAGGGACTGGTGCTCCAGCCCTACTGGTCGCCGGGGCTGGTCTTCCCCGGCCCGGAAGCGCGCGGCGCCATCATCGGCTTCAGCGATGTGACCACGCGCGCCCACGTCTATCGCGCCATCCTGGAAGGCCTGGCCTATGCCCTGCGCGAAGGCGCCGAGCGGACCGAGAAGCGTTCCGGTGTGAAGATCACCGAGTTACGTGTGGCCGGCGGCGGGAGCCAGTCGCTGGCGGCCATGCAGTTGACCGCCGATGTGTTCGGCTTACCGGCTTCCCGTCCGCATGTGTACGAGGCTTCGGGGCTGGG
>VGNO01000020.1 GCA_016865985.1 Chloroflexota bacterium
TGGTCGCTGTCAGCCTCGGCCTGGCGTTGCTTTCGCCCCTCATGCTGTCGCTGGCCCTGCTGGTCAGGTTGGTGAACGGGAAACCGATTCTCTTCCGCCAGCAGCGTCCCGGACTGGGAGGCGTACCTTTCACGTTGTTGAAATTCCGGACGATGAACGACCGCACCGCCCCGGACGGGAGCCTGCTGCCCGATTCCGAACGGTTGACCCGCCTGGGGCGTTTCCTGCGAGCCGCCAGCCTGGATGAGTTGCCTGAGTTTTTCAATATCCTGGCAGGTAGGATGAGCCTGGTGGGGCCGCGGCCATTGTTGATGAAATACCTGGACCGCTACAGCCCGGAACAGGCGCGCCGGCTGCTTGTCCTGCCTGGTCTCACGGGGTGGGCGCAGGTCAATGGGCGGAATGCCATTTCCTGGGAGGAGAAGTTCCGCTTGGATGTATGGTATGTGGACCACTGGTCGTTCTGGCTGGACATCCGGATCCTGTTCATGACCGCCTGGAAAGCGCTCCGGCGGGAGGGCATCAACCAGCCGGGACATGATACTGCCGGTGAATTCATGGGTTGACCCCCGCGTTGGTAATGGGTGAAACAAGACGGAGACCGTCGCAGGATGGTCTCCGACTTCTTGTTCGGCGACGTAACAGAGGATCAAGTGGCCGTTGCATCTGGAGAGATGGAATCCGGGACTGGCAGGTCTTTCATTTCCCGGTAAGCCACAGTCCAGATATTGGCATCGAAAAGAAGGAACAGGCCTCGAAGGAATGTGAGCGGAGCCATGAGGATGGCGACAAAGAACGGCAGTGCGACGAGGACCGCAATGATCCAGTTCCATGGTGACGAGGTGAAGATGCTGGCGATACCGTAGGCAAGCCCGCCGGGGATGGCGGCCACGATAGCGCCGGGGATGGCCAGGACGATATATGCCGGGATCAGGATCACGGCTGCCACCAGTGAGGCAAGTGTGAAACCGATTCCAATGCCCAGCGTAGTCAGCAGGAGCAGGAGGGCGCTCTTCCAATTCTCCTTGAACATGGCCCAACCCTGGCGGAATGAATCGCCAACCGAAGAATCCTCCAGAGCCGCCTTGCGGACCAGGAACTGGCGCAGCAAGCCGAGAAAGATCATGAATAACAGGAAACCAAGCAGGAGGAACATCCATCCGCAGATCATTGAAAAGGAGCCGGCTACCAGCGCGGCTTCATTGCCGTTGATCAGGGTATAGGCGATCAGCGCTCCGCCGCCGAGCAGCAGGAGCACGAGCAGCAAGGCAGGGATGCCGAGCAGCAGGTCGATCAACCAGATGCGGAAGGCGCGCCGGCTCCAACCCATCTTCCAGCCGGCTTTTAAACCAACTTTCCCGCCGGTCCGGTCGAATTCGTCCGCCATCCGGATGATGGCCGTTTCAGCAGGGTATTTCACCAAAGCCGCCAGGAGACCGATCACAATCACGAGGAGAAAGATGGCTCCGGTGATCCAGGCGGCAGAGCGAAAGGAAGCCTCCGGGCTGGCGAAGAACGGCTCGATATTCTGTTCCAGCCAGGATTCGACTTCACTCGACCAGGCCGGGGGTGTGAAGCCGGGACCCGATTGTGGATAGTTGCCGCGTTGAGTGAACTGATAGCCGGTATTTCCATTCCCGCCATTGCCTCCGCCGGTCATGAGCGCCAGCAGGAAGGCGAAGATCCAGAGTACCCGGTAGTTCCACAGGATGTGCCAGGCGCGTTTGAGGATTTTCCCAATGTCGACCATATCCAATTCCTTTCGATTGCAATAGTTTAATTTACCTGCCCAATATACGCTCGAGACGGCTCCAGGTTGGGAGATTAAAGACAAACGGTTCTACCGTTTTTAACCGGAAAACCTTTTCAAACACAAAGGACACAAAGGTAACGAAAGAAGAAAACCCGTAGGATTAACCGCCTTTTCCCCTTTGTGTACTTTGTGCCCTTCGTGTATAGGCTCTTTCCCGTCAATTACGGGAGACCCAGAAAAACTGGAGGGTGTCCTGTCCTCCAGTTTTTCTCCAGCGAGTCCTGTTAATCCTCGGCCAGGACGATGATCTTGTCCTCGGGCGTGAAAGAGACCATCATGGACTTCTGCGGGTTTGTATGGACGCCATAGGCTTTGGCGGCCTCCCCGGATTCAACCCCCAGCCGGTAACCGAAGGCCAGGTGCCCGCGCCGGCGGGCGGATTCGACCACCGTGTAGAAGTTGGTCGGTTTTCCGATGTCTACGTACTGGCTGGCTGGTTTTAGGTAGATCTCGCATCCTTCCGGGTCGAAGATATCGGTAAAGACGGCCATCAATTCGGCGTTCTCTGCCAGTTGCGCCATCATCAGGCTGATCAGGTGTTCGCTGACGATGAAATCATCGACCCGCGCCGCCTCCGCCAGTTCGCGGTTGCGCAGGTCGAGCATTTCACTGACGATGGAGAACGGAGTGGCATCCTTTTCGGCAATATTCCGCAGGTGGAGCAGGGTGACCAGGGTCTTGGCGTCCGCCGCCTGGACTTCGAGGCCGGCATAACTGAGGACGATGATATGGTCGTAATCGGCGGCTTTCAGGTCCTCCAACAGTTCCCGGTCGGTGGTATCGCCGCGGTGGAAATCCACTTTCTGGTTCTTGAGCCGGCGCAGGTCCCGTCGCAGGGTATCGTCTGCCTCTGAGGCTTCATCCGAGACGGAAGGATCAGCCACCACCAGGACTTTGGAACCCTTTGGCACGTAGTGATCCAGTTCGCGGATGATGGTTGTGGCGCAATCATTCCAGCCGAGGATGAGGCATTTTTCTAGGGATGCCCGGTGCGGCTGGAATTTAAGGCCGATGGATGTTTCGTCCACTGCTGAAGCCGGCAGGTTTGAGAGTTTGACGGTGTCGTCGTCGGCCGAAAGGGCGATCACCTGGTCACCCTCCGCCAGGCGGGTTTCCATTGGGGGATTCAGGCTCACGGTCCCGGCTGCCGAACGCAAGCCCAGGATGGAGGAATCCTCGTATAGCAACAGCGTCTCGCCGAAGGTCTTTCCGTTCAAAACCGGCTCCGATTTGAAGTAGATCTCATCGCCGCCGAAATTCATCAGTTCGGTGTAGACAACCGATAATCCGCTCTGGCGGGAGGTTTGCGCCACCACGCGGGCGATCAGTTCCCCGGTCTGGATGGCCAGCAGTGTGTCGCGGACGCCGATCATCCGGACCACGTTCATGTTGCGCGGGTCACGGATCTGGGTCACGATGTGATAGGGTTCGGGGCGGCGGTTCGGGTTGTTGGTAAGGGCCAGGACGGTCTTGATGACATGCGAATCCGGATCGTCGTCTTCGGGCGGCAGGATGATGATGGCCCGGGCGGCGTGTGGGCTGGCGATCTCGATATCGGTCAGGTCGATCGGTGAGCCGGAGCGGCAGATGATCTTCTTGCGGCCCTGACTGTCGACCCGGCTGCGGATCTCGTCCTCCATTTCCACTTTATCCCGTTCGGCAAGGATGACGATCCGGGCGTTGGGTTGGTTCTCATTGGCGGTCAGGAGTTCGGTCAGGACGGTGAAGACCTGCGCCGACCAGCCCAGGATGAGGATGTGTCCGCTTTCGAGGACCCGCGAACGTCCCTTGCGCAACTCGTCCATCTTCCCTTCCACGCCGGTCGTCAGCACGCCGATCAGGGCGCTGACGATGAAAACGCCGCCCAGGGTGACGACCAGCATCACGAGGCGGAAACCCCAGCCGGCGTCACCGCCCATCGTCCCGGCGTCCAGGGTGCGCATCAGGCTCAACCAGACTGCTTCAAGGAAACCCGGAGGGTCGCTGCCTTCCGGTGCGAGCAGGTGTCCGCCGATGGCAATGACCAGGCCGGCGGTTGCGATCAATAGGAATGAGATGAAGGCCAGGCCGCCGATCAGGGCAACCGTGCCGCGTGACATGAAGTTATCGAAGAAATATTGCAAGCGTTGACGAAAAGTCGGCTTGGTGACCATGGTTCCTCCAGGGAAAGTCGAGTTGCCCTATTATAGGATTACTCCCCGATTATGCCAATGGAAGATCCCCTCAAATCTCGAGTCTTTGCGGTCAATCGCCCGGCAGCACCAGCGGCGTTCCGGCAAACGGGTGGGGGACGACCTCCACCGGCAACCGGTAGGCTTCCGAGATATGGCCGGCTGTCAGTACTTCGGGAGGAGTCCCGACGGCAGCCAGGCTGCCGTCGACCAGCAGTGCCACCCGGTCGGCGTAACGGGCGGCCAGGTTCAGGTCGTGCAGGGCAACCAGGACGGCCAGGTTGTCCGACTTTGCCAGCGAGCATACCATTTCCATGAAACCGACCTGGTAATGCAGGTCGAGGTTCGAGGTCGGCTCGTCCAGCAGCAGGATGGGCGTGGACTGGGTCAGGGCACGCGCCAGCAATACCCGTTGCTGCTCACCCCCGGAGAGTTCGCCCACCCGTCGCGCCACCAGGGGCAGGGCGTCCACTTTGGCGAGGGCGGCGCGGGCGACCTGCTCATCCCCTGCGGACACCTGGCCGAGGAAGTTCAGGTAGGGCGTGCGCCCCAGCAGCGCCGTTTCCCAGACGGTGAAAGCGGGCGGCATGGATACGGCCTGCGGCACCACAGCCAGGTGACGGGCGCGCCGCAGTGGGGGGATGGCGAGCAGGTCTGTATCGTTGGTGCGGACACGGCCTCCCTCCACAGGGACGACGCCGCTGACGGCGCGGATCAGGCTGGATTTTCCCGCGCCGTTCGGGCCGATCAACGCCACCACTTCACCGGAATGCACCTCGAGGGAGATACTGTGGAGCGCCCGGCGGGGACCAAAAGAGACAGACAATCCTTCAATCATCAACATGGGCAGGTTCCAATCGATATCACCAGAGTCCCTGGCTCTTCTCCCTGCGCAGCGCCCACAGGAAGAAGGGCACACCGGCGATGGCGGTCACCACTCCGACCGGCAGTTCCTGGGGAGCCATGAGGACGCGTGCCAGCACGTCGGCCAGCAGCAGGCCAGCCGCCCCACCCAGCATGGAGAGCGGCAGCAGGCGGCGATAATCTGCGCCGTACCGCAGGCGCACCAGGTGCGGGATGATCAGGCCGAGGAAGCCGATGATGCCCGAAAAAGCAACCGCTGCGGCCGTCGTCAAAGATGCGGCGAGCAGGACCAGGATGCGGGCACGCGTAACCGGCAGTCCCATCTGCTGCGCCTGGTCATCGCCGAACTGCAGCAGGTTGAGGGCGTGACCGCTCACCAGCAGGCTGGTCATCCCGACCGCCATGAATGGCAATACCGCCCAGACCGGCCCCCAGCCCACCTGGGTGGAACCGCCCAGAAGCCAGGCGATGGCGCGATGCAGTTCACCGGTCGATCCCAGCATCAGGAAGGAGGTGATGGCGGAGGCAAAAGCCGAGACCGCCACACCGGCCAGGACCAGGTTGGTGGCCGGGACCGTCTTCCCGACCCGCGCCAGGAAGTAGACCAGCAGGATGGTCGCCAGCGCGCCAGTGAAGGCGGCCAGCGGGATAACCAGCATCCCGGGAGCGGTATACGGCCATTCGATGCTCATCGCCAGGACTGCGCCCAGCCCGGCCCCGGATGCCACGCCGATCAGGTATGGGTCAGCCAGCGGGTTGCGGAAAACACCCTGGTAGGCCGCCCCGCTGCCGCCGAGCGCCGCCCCGGTCAGGGCGACCAGGACCGTGCGCGGCAGCCGGATGGCAGACACGATGAATGCCGCCTGGGTAACCGCCTGTGGGGTGCGGCCGGCGATCACCCGCCAGAGATCGTCCGGTGGGATGAAGACCGAACCAATGGCGACGCTCAGGACGGCTGCCAGGAGGAGAACGGACAGGCTGTACAGGTAAGGACGGAGATTCATAAAATGTCACAGCGGCAGGGACATGGCGCTGCCATGTCCCTGCCAGGATTCGGTTACTTGAGCACGCCAGGGTGCAGGATTTCCACCAGCGCTTCCAGACCGTCCACCAGGCGCGGGCCGGGACGGACGACGAGGTTGTCATCGAAGGCGTAAACCCGGCCATCCCGGACGGCAGCCAGTTGATCCCAGCCGGTGCGCAGGGCAACTTTTTCAGGGGTCTCGCCGTAGAGTGAGTCGCCCAGGATGATGATGGCCGGGTCGGCGACGAGCAGTTGCTCAAGGCTGATGGATGCCCAATCGCCCTCCAGTTCGGAGCCGATGTTGATCCCCCCGGCGCGGCGGATGAGCAGGTCCACGAAGGTCCCCGCCCCGGCGGTGTAAGGGTTGGCAGGGTCGGTGGCATCGAGTTCGAAGAAAACGCTCGGCGCATAACTGAGCGGCTGGATCGCTTCATTGACCGCCGCCACGCGCGCTTCGAGCGAATCCACCAGGCCGGCCGCTTCGGCCTCGCGCCCGGTCAGGGTGGCGATGGTCTCGATCGAACCATACATCTCCTCGAGAGTGGTCGGGTTGGACAGATAGAATACCGCCAGGCCGAGGGATTCGAGCGATGCGACAAGTTCGGGCGGGTTGAGTCCCCCGGCGATGACGAGGTCGGGCTCGAGCGTCAGGATGGCTTCCTGGTTGTATTCGCCCCACGAACCGCCGATATCGGCCAGGGCGAGCGCCTCAGCCGGGTAGTTCGAGAAAAGGTCGCGACCGATGGTCTGGCCGCCGGCGCCGATGGCGAACAGGATCTCAGTCGTTGAGGGAGTGAGGGACACGATCCGTTGCGCCGGGCCGGCGAGGGTCACAACCCGGCCCAGGCCGTCGGTCAGGCTGATCCCATCGGCGGACGGGACCGCGTCCGGACCGGCGGCAGGTGTGCAGGCAGCCAGCAGAATAACAAGCGCCAGGGTTGCCAGGAGGAATTTGTGCTGCATTAGTTGCTCCTTATTGAAATAATCTTACGTCTTCCAAAACGAATCCCCTGTCTGTGTGACAGGGGAGGGGATTGGCGATCCTGCTTTGCCGTTCCACCTCCTTTCCACGAGAGTGTGGTGAACGGACCAGGGCGGGCGACCTGACTTGGGTAGTCTCCTTGTCGGGAGTCCGGATCTCGCCAGACGTGGTTCGCTGGGTGATCCGACTCGAGAGAATTCGACTGCCCTTACAGTTGCGGGACAGCGCCGGACTTGCACCGGCTTCGCCTTTGAGCCTCCCCATCCGGGAGGTAAGGCACCCTGGTCGGTATTCGGTTGTGGCCGTATTGTATGCCCGGAATGTGCGGAAGTCAATGATTTTCCATATTCTCGTAATGCCCCTACCGACCGGTCGGTTGTTTTGGTGTATAATGGGGTTGACATTCCCCGGAGTCTGCATGGATTTCGACCTTTCCCCCGAACACCGGATGACGCAGAAAATGGTGCGCGACTTCGCCGCAAAAGAAGTCGCGCCTGTCATTAAGGAGTTCGACCGCCGCCAGGAACCCATTCCCTGGATGCTGCCGCGCATGGGCGCGCTGGGCATCCTCGGCATCTGCTTCCCGCTCCGGTACGGCGGGCAGGGCATGGACTACCTCTCGCTCGGCCTGGCCTGCGAGGAATTGGAAGCGGTGGATTCGGCGCTGCGGGTGGCAATGTCGGTGCACGTCGGCTTGTGCGCGGCGACCGTCTTCCAGTGGGGGACGGAGGAACAGAAACGGGAATTCCTGGTCCCCCTGGCCAGAGGCGAGAAATATGGCTGCGGAGCGTTCACCGAACCAGGCATGGGCTCCGATGTGGCCGCCATGCAGTCCCATGCCCGGCGGGACGGCAGCGATTACATCCTGAACGGCGAAAAAATGTGGATCTCCCTGGCCGGCCTGGCGGACTTTGCCCTGGTCACGGCGCGGACGGACCCGCATCCCGGACGGCAGGTCGATGGGCTTTCATCGTTCCTGGTGGACCTCCACAGCCCGGGGGTCACACGGGGCGACCTGCATGGGAAACTGGGGGTGCGCGCCGGTTCGACCGGCTGGCTCCATTTCCAGGATGTTCGTCTCCCAAAGCGGAACCTGATCGGCGAGGAGGGGGAGGGGTTCAAGGTAACCATGTCCGCTTTCGATAACGGGCGCTACACGGTCGGGTCGGGCGCGACCGGCCTCATCCGCGCCTGCCTGGAGGCCAGCGTGCGCTATGCTGCTGCCCGTCCAGCGTTCGGCAAACCGATCGCCGAGCGCCAGTTGATCCAGGAGAAGATCGCCCGCATGGCGCAGGACTATGAAATCGCCCGCTTGCTCTACTGGCAGGTCGGCTGGCTCAAGAACCAGGGGAAGCGTTCCACCCTCCAGACTTCCTATTGCAAGAAATTCGCCACCGAGGCCTCTTTCGAAGCCGCCAACCAGGCGCTCCAGATCCATGGCGCGTATGGGTTCAGCGATGAATACGATGTGGAACGCTACCTGCGAAACGCCAGGGGCGCAGTCATCTACGAAGGCAGCAGTGAGATCCAGGCCTTGATCCAGGCCGGGTATGCACTCGGCGAGCGCCGGGATAAACCCCTGCGCTGCGAGTTACCGGCCTATGATGCCGCAGCCTGGCACAAAGAATCCCAGGCAGGATAACGCTTGTCGGTTCGTTCTTGTCCATCACCAACCAACCGTTGTCTGTTCGAAAGGAGGTTCCCTTGAAAATCGTCGTCTGCATCAAGCAAGTGCCTGACTCGGCGGCGAAAGTGGTCGTCGAGAATGGCAAGGTCAGTTGGGGCGACGCCCCGCTGGTCATCAATCCCTGGGATGAGTATGCGGTCGAAGCGGCTCTCCAGCAGAAGGAGGCGCTGGGAGGGACGGTGACTGCCATATCCATCGGCGGGGAAGGCGCCAAGGAGGCCATCAAGCACGCCCTTGCCATGGGCGCCGACGATGCCATCCTGGTCAACGACCCGGCGCTTGCCGGCATGGATACCCAGGCCGCATCCCAGACGCTGGCTGCCGCCATCGATAAGATCGGCGGGGTGGAAATGGCTTTCTTCGGCCGCCAGGCTATAGATGGCGATGCCGGGCTTGTCCCCTCCCAGTCGGCGCGGTTGCTCGGTTGGCCGGCGTTGACCCTGGCAGCAGTCATCAAGGTGGATGGCGGGAATGTACGCGTCGAGCGCGCCATCGAGGAAGGCCGCCAGATCGTCGCCGCCAAACTCCCGGCCGTCTTCAGCCTGGTCAAGGATTTTGGCGAGCCGCGCTACCCATCCTTCATGGGCATCCGCAAAGCGGCGCGCGCCGAGATCCCGTCCTGGACGCTGGCCGACCTGGCGCTGGCAGCCCCGGCTCCGGTCATTGCCTGGCCCGAACTGATGAACCCGCCCAGCCGTGAAGTGACCTGCGAAATCATAGGCGGCGGCAGTCCCGAAGAGATTGCCGGAAGATTGGCGGATAAGATCCTGGCGGAGAAAGTCCTATGAAAACCTGGGTATATATCGACCATTTCAAGGGACAGGTTGTTCCCGCTTCATGGGAGGCGGTTGGCGCCGGCAAGACCCTCGGCTCCGTGACTGCCATCGTTTTTGGTTCCGGTGTGGATGCGCTGGCCAAGTCTGCCTTCACGTATGGGGCGGATGAAGTATTGCTGGCGGATGATCCCGGCCTGGCCGACTACCGCCCGGAGGCGTATGCCAGCACCCTCTCGGCGCTGGCTGCCGAGCAAAAACCGGACGCCATCCTGTTCCCGACCACCACCCGCAGCCGTGAACTGGCCGGGATGACCGCCATCGACCTGAAGACTGGTGTGATGGTTGATGTCACCGCCCTAGAACTCAAGGACGGCAGGATCATCGTCACCCGCCCGATCTATGCCGGGAAACTGTTCACCCGCGAGACCTGCTCCGCCTCGCCGCAGATCGTGACCCTGCGCGGGCGGGCTTTCCCGAGACCGGCGCAGGACGCCGGTAAATCCGGCACACCGACCAAGGTGGCAGCCAAAACCGACGCCACAACACAAGTGGAAGGATATACCACCGCTGAAGGCGGAGTCTCCCTGATCGATGCCGGGGTGATCGTCTCAGGCGGGCGGGGTGTCAGCAACAATCCCGCCCTGACCCCTCCAGGCGGGCTCGATGAGAAACAAGCCGAGATTTGGAAAGCGCAGCAGGGCTTCACCCTGGTAAAGGATCTGGCTTCGGAGCTGGGCGCTGCTGTCGGCGCATCGCGCGCCGCGGTGGACGCCGGGTATGTTCCATACGCCCACCAGGTCGGCCAGACCGGCAAGGTGGTCTCGCCGGATCTCTACATCGCCTGCGGGATATCAGGGGCCATCCAGCACCTGGCCGGGATGCGCACCAGCAAGATGATCGTTGCCATCAACAAGGATGGCGAAGCCCCCATTTTCAAGGTGGCGCGTTACGGTGTGGTAGGGGACTTGTTCCAGATCCTGCCTGCATTGACGGCGGCTCTCAAGAGCAAACTCGGAAAATAACACTCCTCGCAGGGTTTCGCCAGCCCTGTCCATCACTGCCGCGAAACCTCCGGGGTTCAGTTCATGCCCCCGGAGGTTTTGTTTTGAATGACCCCCCTGCCCGGAAAACCACCCCGCAGAAGTATGGTCAGGGAGTGCAATAGCGCCTACAATTCGGTTTCCATAATCGAAATACGCGCCAGGAGGAACCCACCCGTCATGAGCATGCCTGATGTCGCCTCCCAACAATTCCAATCCAACTGGAAACTCAAATTCTTCACGATCTGGATCGGCCAGGCGTTCTCGCTGGTTGGCTCCTCCCTGGTGCAATTTGCCCTGGTCTGGTGGCTGACCCAGGAGACGGGTTCGGCCACCATCCTGGCAACCGTGTCGCTGGTAGCGCTCCTGCCCCAGATCGTGCTCGGTCCGTTCGTCGGCGCGCTGGTGGACAGATGGAACCGGCGCTTGATCATGATCGTGGCCGATTCGACCATTGCCGTGGCGACGTTGGGACTGATGGTGTTGTTCGCGACCGGCAGGGTCGAGGTCTGGCACATCTATGCCATCTCCCTTATCCGCTCACTTGGCGGCGCATTCCACTATCCGGCCATGTCGGCCTCCACCTCGCTGATGGTTCCAAAGGAACACCTGGCGCGCCTGGCTGGGGCGAACCAACTCCTGCAGGGGCTGATTACCATCTTTGCCCCTCCCATGGGCGCCCTGTTGATCTCGCTGGTATCCACCCAGAATGTGCTTGCCATCGATATTGGGACGGCCCTGATCGCCATCCTGCCGTTGCTCTTCATCGCGATCCCTCAGCCCGACAAGCAGGCTGCCCAGGATACCGTCACGGGGCTAAAACCATCCTACTGGCATGATTTGAAAGCCGGCCTGCTCTACGTGGTCAAATGGCCCGGACTGTTCGGAATTATCCTGCTGGCGATGATGCTGAATTTCCTTCTGAGCCCCAGTTCCTCGCTGTTGCCTTTGCTCGTGATGCAGGAGTTCGGCGGCGGGGCGCAGGAACTGGCCTGGGTCGAGTCGGCGTTCGGCATCGGCATCATCCTGGGTGGAATCATCCTCAGCGCCTGGGGCGGGTTCAAGCGCCGCATCATCACCTCCTTCACTGGCGTGATCGGGATCGGTGTTGGGGTTGTCGTGATCGGTCTGGCCCCGCCGGAACTCTTTTACCTGCTGTTGACCGGCAGTTTCATTATGGGATTGATGCAGGCGCTGGCCAACGGCCCTCTGCATGCCATTTTCCAAGCGGCGATCGCCCCCGAAATGCAGGGACGGGTCTTCTCGTTGATCTCGGCCGGCGCTACTGCCATGATGCCGCTTAGCCTGCTGGTGGCCGGACCGATGTCCGACTGGCTGGGAGTGCGTTTCTGGTATGTCATGGGCGGTACAATCTGCATCCTGATGACGGTCGTGGCCTTCTTCATCCCGGCCATCATGGGGATCGAGGAAAACCGGAACCCAACTGGAAGAGCGCCTGCTTGAACGAATGGGGAGAGTGTTGGAAGGACAGGAATCAAGCCGCATCTGCTGCGGCTTGATTTTTTTCAGGGGTCGCATCTCAATTCCGTATTTCAAAACCGATCTGTTTTCGCTATAATGTTTAACGGGGAAGGCTACCAGCCATCTTTATCGTGCTGCGGAATATGCACAGGAGGTGTGATGTGAAACGGACCTTGATGCTCATCCTTGCCTTAGTCAGCTTATCGACCATGACTGCCGCCAGCGCTGCCGAGGACTCGGATTTCGTCACCGTCGAGGGCACGGTATACATATGGAACCTCGACAATGCCTACAACGCGACAGCCGATATGGATGATTTCGCCGACATCCCCGGCGGCGAGTACCGGATCGCCCGAAACATCTACGTGGAAGTGGAATTTGGCTGGTTCAGCCTCGACCTGGTCACATACACGGACGAATCCGGGCGTTATTGGGTCCAGAAACGGAATCCATGGATCGGCGACTACAGCGTGAACATCGAAGTCTGGGCCAATATCCTGCTCGATACTTCTATCCCGGATGAAATCAACCAGGTCAACATGTTTCCCGCTGGGACAGACCTCTTCTTTTTCTATGAAGGGCGGACGAACATTTACCCCTATAACGGCGAGACGGATACCGCATTGGTCGGCGACGGGGAGACCCTGGTCATGGATGTCTATATCGGTGGGCCCGGGGTGGATGGGGGATACTCTGTCTCAGATTGGTGGGATGAATATCCAGGTGATCACCTGCTCGGATTCTATAGTGTGGAAGTCATCCGGGATGCATATGTATGGGCGATCAACCACAACATACCAAATACGGACATTTACCGCGAGGTTTCCCTGATGTACCCTGTCGGTGATACAGCCAAGTATGCACCGTTCAACCTTCCCGCCGGTGTGGGCCATATCGATGTTGACAGCCGGAAGCTATACCCAGATGAATTGATGTTTCCAGATTCCATTGGCGAACAGTGGCAGGACCTGCGGACCACCCTGATCCACGAATATGGACACAAGATCATGCACGATGTCTATACTGTCCTGCCAATGGATTTCCAGGACCCAAAATGCACCGGCCATTCCATCGATGCCACAATTACTGGCGAGTGCGGCTGGGTTGAAGGGTGGGCTGAATTCTTTGGCGCCGCAGTGCAGGATAGGCAGACGGTCAATGGGGGACTGGATGATAGCAATATCGAGCATACCCACCACCCTTATCCCCTCCGTTTGGCCGCATCCGGTCTGGGCGTTTATGAGTGGCGGGACCTGGTGGATGATGGCGAACAAAGTATTTGTGAAGGGGAGAATGCTGCGGTTCTATGGGATATATATGACCCGAAAGGATGGGAGTACATGCTGCCCGTCCAGCAGGAAGCATCACAGGATCCCACTGTCCGCTGGCCGGCGCCGATGCGTTGGTATGACCGCCTGACGGACCCCCACCTGGAAGCCATCTGGACCATCATCCGGGAGGATGATCCGGACCGCCTGACAGATGAAGACGCTTCCTTTGAATATACCAATGACGGTTTCTGGAAATACTGGCGAGATAACTACTCTTCTGATACGGAGCGGTTGCATGGTTTGAAAGCAATTCTCTACAACCGGGAGATAGAGACTGACCCCTACACGGAGAACTCCCCAATCATAGAAGTCCTAGGTGTGGACCGGAGCGCCCGCAAAGCGCAGGTCAGGATCACCGAAGCCGACCCCGAAGACCGTCCATTTCTCTACTACAATATTGCCTACCGCAAGGATTCGACCTCGCCGTACCGTCTGGTTCAATACACAGACCGGCTGGTTTCCACACTCGGTGGGACTTGGGAAGGAAACACCCTCCTGGTTGATGTGACGGTCCCGCCGGCGGTCAACTACAGCGACCTGATATTCATGGTCCATGACAGCATGCAGGCATATTTCTATGCCTACATGGGTGGGGCTGGGGGAAGCAGTGGTGGGAGCAGTGGTGGCGGGGAGGCGTGGCAGGAGTTGACGCTTATGGACAAAGGAGCGCTTCCGGGATTGCCTGCCGGGGGGCGGATGGTAGAGAAGGACGGCTTGCTGTATGTGGCAGCCCTGGGTGATGGGTTGCGTATCTACGACCTGCGCACACATCCGAACGATCCTGATGAATTGGGTTCCTTTACTTCGACGGATTTCCTGCCCTGGCCGATTGATATTGACGGTAACTATGTATTCATCGCCGATACCGACCAGGTGTTCATTTTGGATGTCTCAGACCCCGGCAACCCGCATCCGGTCGATGAATTCACCATTGAACCCCCAGCCGATTTTATCACCCTAGGTTTGGAATACTACGAAGGCTATCTATATTACACCGCGGGTTATGAAGGTATGTATATTCTGAAAGTCAACGAAGGTGGGATGCTATCACTGGCGGGGAATTACAGGAGCGAGGACTGTCTCGATGGCAGCGATGTGGTTGCCTACAGCGATACCCTGTATCTCATTTGCGAAACTCAAGGCATGCAGATTCTGGATATCTCGAACACGCCAGCCAGCCCTCGATATATCGGTTTTTGGGAGATTGCTACGCCTTCCATCGAAATTGGGGGGCGCAGGTTGCACGAAGATACGGTGTTGGATGCTAATAATAAACTCCTTTATATGGCGGTCACCTGGGATGGTATCTATGTATTCGATCTTTCTACACCGCAATCACCGACTGTGAAGGCTATCATCAAATCCAACGGGGCTGTGTTCGGACTCTCTCTTCTCGGAGATGCGCTTTACACCACCGAATCCTGGCCAGGGGGAGTAACCGCCATTGATATTTCCAACCTTGATGAACCGGTTGAACTGGCTTACCTGGACCGCGCTAATCCCGGTTTCAATATCCTGGCGGCGGGAGACTATGTATACGTCACCGAAGGAACCAGTGGTTTATCCTTGATAAAGATCGTCCAGCCCTGATGGATGTAGTTCGTTGAAGACATGAATGTCGATATAACGAGAAACAGGCTGCAACGGCTGCAGCCTGTTTCCCTTACCCCAGAGGAGATGTTATGGCAGGCAAGCCAGGGTGGCCCCAACCGTAACGCGTGTTGCCGTCCAGATATTGTTGGCCAGTAAACCATTGACGCTGACCGGGTCGCCCACTTCGAGGTCGGCAAACGTGATTGCAGTGGCTGTGGCGGTCAGGCTGGATTTGTATAGGTAGCGGGTCTTGGCGATGGTATTGACTGTTACCAGGGTGTTCAAGTAAGGCTGGACCAGTTTGTTGCCCCGCAGCGCCTGCACGGTTACCGTGCCGTTGACGGCATCGATGGCGCTGACCGTGCCGGTAATGGCGAATGTCCCGCGCGGGCTTTTCTGCTGGACTCCGCCGCTTCCACCGGGACCTTTTCCGGCCGCCGAGACCGGGATGACTGAGACCGCCAGCAGGATGAGCACGAACATGGGGAGTAGGATTTTCTTCATCGTATAAACCTCCGATTTTCCAGTTTTCTTTTATGACGCCCTGCCGCCCGTTGGGATACGTTCCTTTATAAAATCTTTACATGAAGAAGAACCCGCCTCCATCATGGAAGCGGGTTTCCCGGCGGTTGCGGTCAGTCGCCGCCCCCCTCCTCCTCTCGGCCGGTAGGGTGGCACTGCAGGCAGTTAGTAATATTGCTGATGCCTTCTTCAGCGTGTTTTTGCTGCATCTCGGCCTGGTTATGGCAGACATAGCAGGTCCATGCTGAGAGGGATGTGGTATGGCAATCGCGGCAGGCATCGGCGCCTTCGTGGTGGATGGGAAAAGTGTGCGCTCTATTGTATAGTGCCGGTACCCAGGATGTCGTGTTGTGGCACTGGGTGCAGAGCGTCCCGAGGAGACCCTGGTGATATGTTGGATCGATATGACAGGAGACACAGGCGGTAGGAGTACCTGTAAGGACGTTATTGATATGACATTGACTGCATGTAACACCCACGTGTGCGCCCGTGAGTGGGAAGTTGGAGATAGAATGATCGAAGGTGGCTGGCAGCCAGTCGGCCGTCGTATGGCAAGCTTCACAGCCTGTCCCAAATTGGCCATTATGCGGGTCGTCATCGCTATGGCAGGAATAGCAGTCGGTGGGTGTACCCTTGAAGACGTTGTTGATATGGCAGGCTTCGCAGGCAACCTCGACATGTTCCCCTTCCAGTTTGAAAACCGCCAGGTTGTGGTCGAACAGGGCGGGTTTCCAACCAGCCGGGGTATGACACACTGCGCAGTCTGTTCCGAAACGACCTTCGTGGGCGTCGTCCTGGGCGTGACAGGAGAAACAATCACTGGGAGTGTCTTGCAGGTCCGCGAGGGAGCGGGCAGCCAAGTGACAGCTGCCGCAGAGCGCTTCGGTATGCTTGCCGGTCAATTGGAAGTGAATGTCGTGGTCGAAATCCGAGCCATACGTATACAATCCGTCGTGGCAGGCCAGGCAATCGTTGCCGAAGGTCAACACATGCGTGACCGTAAAGACCGGGTCATCCTGCTGGTGACAAGTCTCGCAGGTGGCCTGGTCGAATGAATCGAAGCCGTTGGCATGGCAGTCGGTGCAGGAGAATGGATCCCCATCTGCTTGCCTCGCGTGGCCTTTCAAGGAGAAACCCAGAGAATCGTGGGGGAAGTTGTCCAGCACGGTTGGCGACGCGTCTGGTCCGTTATGCTCCGGGTGGCAGGCGCGGCAGGGCAGGTTGGGAGCGTGCAGGCTCAATACCCCATGCAGGCTTTGCGAGTCGGTCAGTTGCGCGCTGACATCGGCATGACAGGCCACACAACGGTCATCCATGGTCTCGATCTGCCAGAAGGCTGTATGGCACAGTTTGCACTGGCCCTCGGTCTCTGCATGGGAGGTAACGCCTCCAAGCGGAGCGCCGGGTTGGGCGTTCAGCGCGCCTGGGCTGAACAGGATGCCGCCCTGTGCCAGGGAGACGCCGAAGATAACCATGGCTGTCAGGAGAGCGGCGAAAATGCCGCTGGCGGTAAAACAACCAAGACGATTGTTCATATCTCCCTCTATTTCAGCAAGGTTGCGTAGTAGAGCGCCCCGCCGATGTGAATGAACGCGGCGGCGAATAAAGCCATCCCGATTGGGATGTGAACAGCATGCCAAAGCGAGAGCGTCCGGCGGGCGCGGGCCAGGGTTGCGGCCTGGAATTGGCCTGAGGGGGTTTCGAGTTCAGTCCCATCCATGTAGCGCGGGATGCGAGTGTAGATGTAGCGTCCGACAAAACCGCTCAGAACGATGATGACGGTCAATAATGTTACCGCGCCGGCCAGTCCGTTGAACTTCCAGGCAGTGTGCAGCAGCGCCATGAAGGGTCCGACCAGGCCGGTAAAGATGTGGAATTTGAGCCAATCAGACATGCGGCCCCAGCGCGCCCTCCGGCTGCGTTTGCGCAGGCTGTAGAGCGCCTCGGTCATCAGCATCAGAATGAAGCCCAAGACACCCAGCAAGTGTCCAAATAATCCGCTGGCAGCCGGGGTTTCCCTCGTGAAGAGGAAGACGATACCATAGACCCCGCCGATCAGGATCATGGCGAGCAGAGACAGCCATAGTTCTTCATTCTTGCGATACATGAGATGACCTCCAATGAGTCCAAAAATCCATAACGATATTTCCGAGCGAGGCATTCGGCAGCAGCAGACTTTCACGGATGGATGTGATATCTACCTGCTCCCTTACCAGATCCTGCAACGGGTATGAAAGCGTCTGGTCACCCATCAGCAGCGCGCCAACCAGGGAGTGTTCCCCGATCAGTAGGCGCAGGTGGTTAACATCCGAACCGCTCTGGGTGGAAATGGTATTGGGCAGGGCCTGCCAGGTCTCGCTGTCGCCGCGGGCGATGCTGACCAGGTCGTCTGTCCGGGATGAAACTGAAGCGCCAACCGCGCCGATGATTGAAGTGGTCAACCCGGCCAAGCGGGTGATGTTCAAAGCGACCGGATTGCTGTATGGGATGGCCGCTCCGGCCATGTTTGCGCCGGCGTGCCATCCCTGTTCGCGCGCTGGCGCCCACAGGCTGTCCAGCACGGAGCGACCGGACAGCGGGTCGTAGACCTGCGCTACATCCCCGGCGGCGAATATGTCGGGGTCGCTGGTCTGGAGATACTCGTTCACCAGTATACCCCGCTCCAGTCCCAGACCGGCGGCCTGCGCCAGTTCGAGGCGCGGCTTGATGCCAACCGCGGCGGCCAATAGGTCGCAGCGTAGTTGCTGTCCACGCCTAGTTTGAACGCCTGTTATCCGTCCTTTGCGACCCAGGATCTGGTCGATCTCCGTCTGGTAGTGGATGTGGACGCCTTCCTCTTCCAACCGCTGTTCGACTATGGCGGATTCAGTTTCATCCAGCACGTTGCTCCAGTAGTGGTCGCCACGCAGGAAATAATGAACCTCTACCCCCTGTGTTGCCAGCCCTTCGACAAGTTCGAGGGCGGTAATGCCGCCCCCGACAACGACAGCCGTCCGGGCTTTGCGGCCGAGTTTCATGATCTGGCGGGCATCCTCGAAGTGGTCGAGTTTGACGATGCCGGACAGATCTGCGCCAGGAGCATTCAGCCTCACGGCCAGCGCGCCGGTTGCCAGGAGCAGCCGCTCATAAGTTAATTTTCCAATTTGGCCAAGGTCCACCTGGTGGGCTTGCGGATCGATGCGGGTGGCCCGACCTTTGACAAAACGTACATTCAATTGTTGCCAATCTTTTTGGGAGAAGAGATATAACTGTTTCTCCGGGATCTCGCCGCTGAGGCAATAAGCCAGCCCGGGGCGGGAGTAAAAGCCATGCGGGTCGTCTCCGACCAGGTTGATCTCGGCTGCTTGGTCCAGGGACCGGATCGCAGCGACGGCGGATATCCCGGCCACACCACTGCCGATGATTACGTAGCGTTTCATTTTTCCTCCCTGGCGAAGAGCTTGGTGTGCTCGAAGCGTAATACCCCGCGCGGACAGCGCTTGATGCACTCGCCGCATGTCAGGCAGTGTGAGTCTACGATGTGTTTACCAAGCCAGGCATAGCGCCGTACATCAATGCCGATGGGACAGTTGAAGGCGCAGATGCCGCATTGCACACAACGGCTGTTTTCCGGCACAACATGCCCGCTGACCAAGGCCTGCCGGCGGGTTGCATCCTGCTCAAATAGACTTTTAAGACCCATAACCGGTTCCGATTCTCCAGTAAAATTTCATGCATCCTACATCAATTATACGCTTTTGGCAATCCCATCTGGAGTCTCAATACAAACTTGCAAACAAAAAAACCAGGTCCTTCTGGGACCTGGTCTGGCTTGCTTCCTTCCTGCGAATTCTAGATCAGCCTGACGTCCGCCGCTTGCAGGCCTTTCGGACCCTGCTCGACTGCGAACTCCACCTTCTGTTCAGGTTCCAGGCGCTTGTAGCCTTCCATCTGGATGGATGAGAAGTGGACGAAAACATCCTCGCCATCTTCGCGGCCGATGAAACCGTAACCTTTGGTCGCATTGAACCACTTGACAGTGCCAACGAAACGTTCTGACATCTTACCTTTCTCCTACTAAATGAAGTGCGCCCGGCGCCACAGGCTTTCCGGCCAGGCCGGGCTTTCGACGGGCGCAAGGTTATCACGGTTGAAATGGCATGTCAAGATGGGCAGAACCAGCGCAGTTGGAAATGCGGGCGACCACCCTGTCAACGACGGGCGTCGGACGACAGTGCGATGCGTGGAGACCTTCGGCTGTGATAAGTGTTTTTACGAGACGACGCGGATTCCACTCTAGCGCGGCAAGGGTACGCCTAGGTACCTATCCATGGACATTTCGGTGTACATCTGGTGGACGCTCTTTTCCAACAGATCCTTGATCCGCAGGCGTTCCTTCGTCATTGGGATCATGGGGTTGAAAACCACCGGCATCCCGACCGAGATGCGGCGCGATTGGTGGACGGCGGCAGGATAGAAACGCAGGTGTTTCCCGCTTTCTGCAAAGTACATTTCACCCAGGCGGGCGACAGTCTTCATAAACGGCGCGATCTTGGCAAGATCATCCCCCTTCTGGTTTGTATCCTCCGGGAAGACCAGCAGGTACTTGTCTTCCAGCAGAAGGTCCACGCTGAGGCGCAGGGTGTGGAGCAGGCCCTCCTGCTCATGGCAGACCGGGATGCAGCCAACCCTATTCAGGAACGGCACGGATAACTTGCACATAACTGTGGAAACCCACAGGCTGAGAGGCATTTTGAGATGCAGTTCGCGCTCGATGAAATCCAGGCGGACGTAATCGGGCGCTTTTTCGGCGCTGATTGTCTCCTCGATTACCCAGGGATGCAGCCGCACCGGGATGGAGCACATCATACCGATCGGTCCCAGCGAGCCGAGGTGGTTGGCGACGAAAACGGCCGGGCCATCTTCCGGCAAGTCATCGGGATTGACCAGTTCCCCCCCCCACAGGAACGCGTCGAGGGTATGGACAATTCGGAAGTAAACCCAATCGCTGAACATATGCCTCCTCGCACATCAAGACTGCTCACACTGCAAGAAACCCAACAGGAGGTTCAAAGATATTGTACACAATTTTGCAGAACTTGTGCAACTGGCCTGGGTCAGGGAACCAGCGTGAGAATATGCCGGGCTGCGGCTTCAATCGCCGGGAGCGAGAAGGGTAATGCGTGATATTCCACTGCCAGCCAGGATTCTATCTGGTCGTCGTAATAGGGGCTGAAAGGCTGGCCGGATTGCCCGCTGGGGATGACCGAGAGCGAATTGTCCCAGTCCCCGGGATCGCTGATGATGCGGTAGGCGGCGCCGAGTGTCATGGCAAAGGTATTGCCAGGGAGATATGCCCCACTGTCGACTGTGTTCCAGTTGCCTCCGGTCGGGAAGGGACCGCGGTTGAAGACCGGCGCCAGGGGCCCGATGCTGCCAAGCGGGTGCGAGAAGGTCATCGTATGCAGTCTGCCCCATTCCCAGCCGGCAGGATCCCCGCCCAGGCTCTCGCTCAGCCCGGCCACTGCCCCGTCCAGGGCGGATTCCAGCACGCCGCTCCGGTCCCCGTTCCACCATGGGCTGGATGGATCATCCAGGATCTCCTGGAGGAACATATATGGGTAACCGGCCAGGGTCATGTATTTTCCGGTCGCTTCTTCCCCGAATACGGGGGTCAACACAGCCTGCAGGATGTGCGGCAATACGAGTTCGGTCAGGGCGGCGGCGCTGCTATCGGGCGTCATCATCCCGTCCCAGCCGGCCAGCAGTCCGAGGGCAGCCTGTCCCGCCGCATCCTGTGGACTGGCCTCATTCACCAGGATCTGCGCCACCTGCAGGTTGAGCTGGCTGTACCAGGAGGCTTGCAGGGCGGCGAACTCGTCCACGCCGAGGCCGCTGGCATTGCGGATGGTTTCACTGATGAGCGCCACCCGGTAAGGCGGCTGGAAGTAGTGCGATAGGAAGTATGGGTAATCGCCGCCAGCGGGTCGGTTGTTGGCCGAGGCAAAGAAATCTCCGGCGGGGTTGTAGGCGTGAGGCAATTCATCATAGGGAACGAAACCGGTCCACTCGTGCGCCCCATCTGCCCCGGGGACCGGCAGCAGGCCAAAGAAATCGTTGCCGGCCCGCAGCGGGACGGCGCCCGGCATCAGATAGCCGATATTCCCATCCACATCGGCATAGAGGAAGTTCATTGAGGGTAACTGCCAGGATTGCAGGGCGGCGCGGAATTCGTCCCAATTCCCGGCCCGGTCCAGTTGGATGATGGCCTGCGCCAGTGGGCGGCCCTGGTCGAGTCCGGTCCAGCGCAGCGCCAGGCGCTGGTCGCTGGACTCGATGGCGTCGGTCACGAGCGGTCCATGGTGGGTGGAACGGACGGTGATGACGAACGGATCCCCATCCTTGACCAGGATCGTCTCCTCCCGCAGCGTCAGGTCCAGCCATTCGTCCAGGAATAGATATTGCGTCCCGTCGCTGCTGAGGGTCTCGATGAACAGGTCCTGCACATCGGGACGGGCGTTGGTCACACCCCAGGCGATGCGGGCGTTGTGGCCGATCATGACACCGGGAAGGCCGGGCAGGGAGCCGCCAGCCACCTCGAACTCGCCACTGGTGGTGTGCAGGCCAACCTCGTACCAGAGGGTCGGCATCGAGAGCCCCTGGTGCGGATCGTTGGCCAGCAGCGGAGCGCCCGAGGCGGTGTGACTGCCGCCCACCACCCAGGCATTGCTGCCCTGGTCCGGTCGGGCGAGCGGGTTCCCACCCTGCCAGGAAAGGTTGAAATCCATCAGGGCTTTAGCCGTCAGTCCCAACATGGCGCGCTGGGCGTCCGGGATGACATCCGGGCCGGGGTAATCCGGCAGGATGTCCAGCACGGTTTCCCATTCCGTCTGCCCGGCCAGGAGCGAGATGACCAATTCATCCTGGTAATTGTTGCTCAAACCCCAGGCCACCAGTTTCCCGAAGACGAGCGAGTCGATCGGTGTCCAGGGTTTGGGTCGGATGCCGAGGATCCTGAACTCCAGTGGCAGTTTGCCACCTGCCTGCTCGATGAAGGCATTGACCCCGTCGGCGTAGGCTTGCAGGACGGCCTGTGTCCCGCTATCCAGGGTGGCCCAGTCCGCTTCGGCGGATTCGGTCATGCCCAGGATGCGCATGAAGCGGTCGTTGTTCAGCGCTCGCTCGCCGACGACCTCGCTCAATGTCCCATGCGCCGCCTGGCGTGCAGACTCCATTGCCCATAATCGGTCCTGGGCATGGACGAAACCCTGGGCGAAGAACAGATCGTGTACGTTACCGGCCAGGATGTGCGGGATGCCGTTCTGGTCGCGCTGGATGATGACCTGTTCCTCCAGCCCGGCCAGCGCCAGTTCACCGTCGAGTTGGGGCAGCGCCGGGCGGACAAGGCCGAAATATGCACCCAGACTTGCCAGCAGTGGGAGGGCGACGATGACCAATAGGACGATCAGGATGGTTTTTTTCAAGCGGCGCATGGGATTCTCCTTCGGCTCGCGGAAATGTTGGAGAGAGAGACCGGGATGCTTTCAAGTTCCATTCTACGGATTGGACAGCCGTCTGTCAACCGGGATTTTTCCATTTACCCTCCGCTTCGATCCCTTTGTATCGGGCGGCAGGCGGGTAACAAAAGACCCGCATTCCCTGCGGGTCTGATGCCGAAGGAGGGACTTGAACCCTCACGACCTTGCGGCCACTAAGCCCTGAACCTAGCGCGTCTGCCAATTCCGCCACTTCGGCGTGCGGCTTGTATTTTATCCGAAAAGGTGGTTTTGTCAACCTAATCGCTTTCCGGCGCCGCACCGGGATGCCTAGGCTTTCTTCTTGAGCACCGGCAGGCCGTTGGCGGTCTCAGCCACCATGTAGCCGGTCGGGACGGCATCCAGCACGCCATCCTTCTTTTCCTTGGCGAAGAAGAACAGGGTGGTGCGCTTGCCCGTTTTGCTGGTGCTGGTCTTGGAGTGCAGGAAGTACGTGTTGCCGCGTTTGTTGGTGTAACTGAATGCCATATCGACCTCCATCTGAAAGGCTTGTATCCGCGGACACAAGTGGATAGGATATATCCATTTTACACCATCTTGGGGGTGGAAAACAGGCTGGATCGACAAGCGCGTGGATCCCTCCAGAACCTGGAATCTGGCGCATTCCCATGTGCGGTATAATCCCCCTGCCATGCCCAGGAAGAAACGCCCTGAAGACCTCTCGGAACAGGAATTGCGGCGCCTGCTGCTGGACAAACGCCGCAGTTCGCGCCATGCCCGGCTGGAACGTTTCCGCCGCACCGGGCGGGTGGTCAACCTCGCCCCGGACCTGCCGCCGGCTTCGCTGGACGAGTGGCGTACCCAGCCGTTGCTGGATGGCGATGCTCCGGATACTTTCTTGGATACTCCCAGGCCGCCGCGTCGCCGCTGGCTGGACCGGCTGTTGGTTGGGGTGGAGGTGCTGGCCGTACTGGGA
>VGNO01000021.1 GCA_016865985.1 Chloroflexota bacterium
GCTTTGGAACGGTAGAACTTCTCGGTCACCGTGCCGGTGGTGCGTACCTCGGCCAGTTCCACCAGGCCGGCAGATTCGAGGGCGAGGAGGTGGTGCCGCACCCATGCCGGCGACTGGCCCAGGGTCCCGGCCAGCTGGGTGAGGGTGGACGGGGCGGCCATCAACAGGCGCAGGACCTGCATCCGGCGCGCGTCGGACAGGGTCTTGAGTTGGGCGAAGGTCTCCAGGCGGTGGGTATGGTTCATGTAGGGTCTTCGATTAAGGAAAATCTTAATCGATAGTTTATCCATTTTCCTGCATTCTGTCAAATGACGGGAAGGGGGTACAATACTTCCGGAGGTCACCCCATGACCGGACCCCGAAAACCCCATCACTGCCGGCTCTATTACCGGAATACCGCCATCACCATGTTTGTAGTAACCATCTTCGGTATAGGCGTCCTGGCTGCCCCGTGGAAATGGGAGTCCCTGTTCTGGCTCGTTCCCCTGTTCCTGCTCTCCCGGTTGATATGGGCAACTTACCTGTCCACCCATCCTCCGCGCTGCGCAAACCTCTACCGCATGATGACGCCGCTGGATGCGCAGTTGCAATATGAGGAAGTGAAATTTCAAGCGCGCGATGGTTTGACGATTGCCGGCTGGTTCCTGCCCAGTTATGAACGCCGGGCTGTCATCCTGGCGCATGGGTTGGGCGGGGCGGGTGTGACGATGATGTTCCACGCCCATCCACTGGTGAAGGCTGGGTATCACGTGTTGATGGTGGATCTGCGCGCCCATGGCGGCAGCGAGGGGGACACCATTGATGGCGTGCAGGAGGTCAACGATATCCTGGGAGCGGCGGATTACCTGAAGTAGCGCCAGGGAATTGACGCAAACCGGGTTGGCGTGCCGGGCATCTCTCTTGGCGCCCATACCGCCCTCCATGCAGCCGTTCAATGCCGGAAAATCCAGGCCTTGGCGCTGGAGGGGATAGGGCCAAACTGTCTCGAGGACCACGGCGGCAAGCCCACAACTCTGAGGCGGCGGGTCAATTATCCGACCAACTGGTTGACCTATAAACTTGCCGATGCATTCAGCCGCTCCAAACCGGAGAGCAATATGTCCGTGATGCGCAAGTTGGAATGACCCATCCTGGTCATCTCGACCGGCAAGGGCGGAGAGCAGCACTTCGGCCGCCTGCTTTTCGAGGCGGCAAATGGACCGAAGGAGGTCTGGGAGACGCCTCGAGCCCGTCATGCGGGGGCTTTCTTCCATGACCGTAAGGAATACAGCGAGCCCGCTTCCCCTGGATCAAGACCATCGATCAGTTCGACTTTGATTTCCAGCCCAGCCTGGACCGCAAGCTCCTGCGCGAACTGGCCGGGATGAGCTTCGTGGAACGCAGCCACAACGTGATCCTGCTTGGTCCCCCCGGCGTGGGCAAGACCCACCTGGCGATCGCCCTGGGCGTCAAGGCTGTGGAAGCCGGGTACTCGGTGCTCTTAATGACGTTGGAGCAGCTCATGACCCGTCTGATGAGAGCCTTCAACGAAAACCGCCTGGAACGAACCCTGCAGCAGTTGGTTTACCCCAAGGCGCTCATCGTCGACGAGATCGGCTACCTCCCGCTTTCCAACACCGAAGCCAGCCTGTTCTTCCGCCTGGTGGCCCGCCGCTACGAACGCGCCAGTCTGATCGTGACCAGCAAGAAGAGCTTCATGGATTGGGGGGAGGTCTTCAACGACCCGGTCCTGGCCACGGCCATCCTCGACCGATTGCTACACTACTCGACCACCTTGAATATCAAGGGCGAGAGCTACCGGCTCAAGGAAAAGCGCAAGGCCGGTCTACTGGGACGCACGCCCCTCAGTACAGAACAGGAGGTTCCAGCCCAAGCGTGAGTTTATCGCTTTTCCCCAGTTGCCAATGGCAGAGTATAAAAAGAGCAGAGAGTGACTCTCTCTGCCCTGGCAACTGACCTGTGTCGGCGCTCGGGTCGCACTCCTGCGTTGCCCTATCCTCCGCACATGCGCGATCATTATACAGCCTGGGCCACCCTTAAAATATCTCAGCGGACATTTCAATCGCTCAAAAGTGGACATTTTATTCCGCGATTCTGCGGACATCTTATTCCGCTATTGACACCTTGGCTCGGCGACCCGAAACCCTCACCGCAGGCATGTATCTCGTGGGTTGTTCCTACAACTTTAGCGATTTCCATCACAGCCTGACAGCCTGCGCCTGAAATTGTCGGTCGGAAATTATGGTCATCATTGGGTGCAACGTACCCCAGCAATCGCTGCCGGTTTGACCGACCATCAGTGGACACCGGCCGAATTGATCGCCTTCAAAGTACCTTTGCCTCGCTGGAAACCGCCTGTCCAGCGTGGCAGACCATCTTTGGCCTTGCTCCTACTGTCTCAACGGTGGGCAGCATGACCACGCTTAAGTGCAGTGACACCTTTATTGGAGAACTCGTGCCGATCAACACTTTTTTACCAAACTGTCAGGTAGCTAGTACACTTTGGCGAAAATAAGGCTATGGTAAGATGAAGAAAAACACAAAGGAAAATCAACCATGCCGGGTCCAAAAGCGCCAGTCGTAAATTTGTCAGAAGCAGAACGAGAAGGATTAACAAAATTAGTCAAACGTCATCAAGTAGGGCAACAGATCGCGTTGCGCGCCAGAATCGTATTGGCAGCAGCCGCCGGAGAAAGCAATCAGGCGATTAGGAACAGATACAAAGTTACCTTGGATACAGCCAGTTTATGGCGCAAGCGCTGGATACAACTGCAAGACATCGCTCTGACAGATTTGAGCCTAGAAGAACGTTTACAAGACGCGCCGCGTCCGGGTAAGCCAGCACAAATCACAGCGGATCAACGCTGCCAGATAGAAGCGCTGGCGTGTGAAAAGCCTGAAAAACATGGACGTCCGATTACGCATTGGACCGCGCGAGAAATCGCGGATGAATTGAAAAAGCGCAAGATCGTAAAAGACATCTCTCCGCGACATGCGGCGAGGCTTTTAAAAAGATGCTGATATCAAGCCGCATCTGAACCGCTATTGGCTGACACCTGCTTACGAAGCCGATTTTGACGCCAAAGTGAGCGACATCAACGAATTGTACAAGCAGGCGCCGGAATTGGCCAAACAAGGCCAACGGGTTGAGAGTTTAGATGAAATGACCGGCGTTCAAGCGTTGGAGCGCAAACATCCCGATTTGCCGCTGTTGCCGGGTAAAGTGGAGCGGCGCGAGTTTGAATATATCCGACACGGAACGCTTGCTTTCATCTTCAATTTTGATGTCGTCACAGGTTGGCTGGCTGCTTGTACTGCCAAACCAACTCGCAAGGAACAGGATTTTCTTGAACACATTCAAGGCCGAGTGAACGCTGAACCGCAGACCACACAATGGCACTTCATCTCAGACAACCTGAATATCCATGTCTCTGAATCATTGGTACGTTACGTCGCCGCAGAGTCCGACCTTGACATAGATTTGGGTGTGAAAGGCAAATGCGGTATCTTGAAATCCACAGCCTCACGCGCCGCCTTCTTGAGCGATCCAACCCATCGCATTGTTTTTCACTACACACCCAAACATGCCTCTTGGATGAATCAAGTCGAGATTTGGCTCAGTATCTTGGTTCGCAAAGTGATTAAGCGTGGCAACTTTTCCTCGGTCGAAGAATTGAAACGAAAGGTTCTTGCCTTTATCGAATACTATAATCGTACAATGGCAAAACCTTTCAAGTGGACCTATCAAGGCAAAGCCCTGACCGCATAACCAATTACTTATTTATGCCCAAATGTACTAGATTACTGATTCTTATTTTCTTTTATACCTGCTTAAACTCCAAACAACAGCGACTGAGATAAGTAGACACTGACCTAATACCATAAATAAACTTGGCCAGGCTTTTTCTGCCTGTCCACTCACGATTTGAACTATCCCTTGTACTATTGGATAAGTTGGCAAAAATTGAAGGTATTGGATAATGGGATTAGGTCCCAACAAACCTATCACGGCAGGGAAAATAAGCAGGAAAACGAAAAGGCCTCCATAGGAATTAAGTGCGTGAAGATTTTTTGCAAGGTTCCCAATTAGCAACCCAAGTAAACTCAGAGATAAACTACCCCCAAAAATAAGCGCTGCTAAAAGGAGATAATTCCCGGGTATTCCTCCTTGTACCAGTAAGATGAGGCTACTACTTACCAAAGAGTAAATAACACCAACGATAGCTTTTCCTGCCGCAACGTCGGAATAAGATGCGGGCGATAACAGCAATGCATCGAGCGTTTTTCGTTCCCGCTCATCTACTATCAAAGTTGGAACAAGCATTACGCCATTTCCTACCATCCCCATTACCAACCATAGAATTAATGCGTATTGGTCAATACTCAAATCCCCTCTTAATGATATACCAGGTAAAATGTCAGGTTCTAGAATAGTGATAGATGTTTTTATAGGAAGAGAGACAGGAGAGAAAGCTTGAATAGTCTGTTGCACCAATGAAAGTCCCATTTGTGCTTCCTGAGAGTTATCAGCCAAGTAAAAATCCACTTCAGGAAATTCATTGTTACTAAGAAGCCTGTCGAAATCTTCTTGCAGAACAACGCCTACAATCACTTTTTTGTTGTTAATAGCATCTATGAGATTGTCAAGTGAATCAAATATCTCTATCTGCACGAGATCAACTTGTTCTAGTGTAGAAACTATTTGGGTGGAGGTTGGCGAAAAAAAACCCAAACGTAGAGTCATCTTATCCCCAAAAAAGATTTGAATGAATAACGAGACGATAAGAGGCGTGATAATAATAACCATTAGTCGAGGGGTTCTGACGGAATCAACCATATCTTTCCAAGCCAAAGCAAAGATGCGTCGAATACTCATTTAGCCTCCTCGTTTCCAGCAAGTCTCACAAATACATCCTCCAGCGACGCTTCTTGCGAGTGGATCGTTTGTATCTCGCCACTCCCAAACGCACGAATTGCCTCTTGAACATCATTTTCGTTAAATAACGGAATCATTCGTTTATCACCATTCAGTAGCGTTATTAGTAATGATCGTTGGCCGTGCTGGATCTTCAGATTCTGTGGACTATCCATTGCAACTAGTTTCCCTTTCTTGATAAATGCAACGCGTTGACACAGGGTATCTGCCTCTTCCATGTTATGAGTGGTAATGAAAACAGTAACTCCCGATGTAGCCAACTCTTTTAATGTTTCCCTGATTTCTCTTGCAGACGTAGGATCAAGTCCGCGGGTTGGTTCATCCAGGAAAATGGCCTCCGGCTTGTGCAGCAATGCCCGGGCAATCAGTAAGCGTTGTTTCATGCCGTTTGAATATGTTTCAACTTTTTCTTTGCTTCGATGTTGCAGTTGAATTAAGGCGAGAATTTCTTGTACCCGGTTTTTTTTAATTCCATACAAATCTGCAAACAAGATTAGATTTTCTTTTCCGGTCATTCTTTCATACAAATTTTGAGTATCGGATACAACTCCGATAATTGGTTTTATTAGTTCTTGTTCCTTTGTGCTATCGTACCCAGCAATATTGCAGAACCCACTTGTTGGGTAAATTTGTCCTGTTAACATTCGAATCGTAGTAGTTTTTCCAGCGCCATTATGCCCCAGAAAGCCGAATATTTCACCTTTTTGTACAGAGAAAGAAATATCACAAACAGCCATGTTTTTTCCGTAGTTCTTGCTTAATTTATATGCTTCAATCATAAATTCCATAATACCTCGCGAATAAAGAGAATAACTTTGACCTGATTATATTCTAAGCCAAATCGGCTCCTGTCTGTAGATCTGGTTAATACCACAATTATCCGCCTGGTTACAGATAGGCGATTTTAATAGTTTCCTGCCAGCCCTCAAATTTCAAAGTGCATTTTTACAAAAGGCTGGCAGGATCTTTATTTACTTTGACAATGTCAAGTTTCGCCTGATTTTACTCGTAGTTTTCGCAAGCGGGATTTACGTGAGCGTGTGCGGTTTGTTAGATGTTCAACAACCAGGTTTGCTGCTTCTTCAATGGACAATTGTGGCAATGGGATTGCCGCTCGGAGCAGTTCTCGCACATTACTAACCGATAACAAGGGCAAGACATCAATCTCGAATTGTTCGAGCAAATTCGGATCGCGTTCAAAGCGTTTCATCCAGTCCAAACGCGTGACTGCGATGAACCAACTTGCCAGGATGGTAAGTGCCAGTTGATGTTCCCAAGCCAGGTACTTGATGGCCTGGAACTCATCCCAACCGAACTCACCTTTCTCATCTTGGTTGCTGCGCTCTACGAAGTAACGATGAGACTTACGCCATGCCATTGTTTCCAGGGGTGTAGTGGGGATGGCATTACTGAGCACATAGGTGGTTTGCTTTTCATCCTGGCGGATCATCAACCAATCCTGATGGCACTCGCCTTGATGAACCAGCCATATCCGGCAACGCCCAAAGCGGGCGCGCAACTGGCCGCGTTCGTTCGGGCGCAAGGTGATTTCGGCCCATTCCAAATCAGGATGCTTGAGCAGTTCACTGGCCGTGTAACGACGTTTGGCAACCACTCGGTAATGTTTGCTGGGTTTGCCTCGCTGGGTGATGGGATAAACGATCTGCGGTTTCTCCAGATACATCACCGTGTTTGACGGAATATCACCGTAGTATTCGATACCGGCATCGTCTAAGTGTTTGCGCAACTGTGGATTGCGTCCATACAGGTCATCCATCGCAATGGCCTCAAAGCGTATTCCCTTCGCTTGCAGGCGTTGAGCGATCTCCCAGACTAATTCTGGTTTGGTTTTGAAGGTTCGACCGGCTGGAAAACCCACTTTCTCGCGCTGGTGTGCATAGCCTTCTTCAAACCAGCACGCTGGAAAGTAGAGCTCGCCATCAATCCAGGTGTTGACCCTGGGCGTCACCAAGGCTGCAAACACACCTACTTGGCTCATCTCGATCTTGCCCAAGCGTCCATTGTGCTGCCGCACGGCTCCTGCACTGCATCCACCAGCCTTTTGTTCGGCACTTTCATCGAACACGCACACCGCCCCACTCCGAAATTCGGGATGCTCTTTGATGTCCACTTGCACATCCGCAATCAAACCGGGCCCCGACCACGGCGAGTAACTCATGAAATGCTGCGTATTCTGCTTGTCCATGCCAGTCTTACGCGCAATATTCGCCATGTTCCGTTTCGTCTCCATACGCAACAGCCCACTCACATATCCATTAGCATACTCGCTCTTGTCATGTGTCTGAGTTCGAAAACTATCATGATACCTCTCCAGAAAATCATTCAATCGTTGCGCCGATTGTTCGACTTCCTCAAGCGGGATGCCCCAGCGTTTACTCGCTGCAATTGGTGTGCTCGTTGTCTCATTCCGCTATTTATGCCACAGCTCTGCCTTTTTGGCGAGGTAACTTGACATTGTCAAATTACTTACAAAGCATCTTGCCTGTGGTGACGGTAAATACAATATTACGAATACAGTTATTACCACGACTATTATATAAATAACTCCAATTTTTCTCACCTCCTTTCTTAAAATTCATTGTACCCCCCTTTTTTTTTGTCAAGGGCATTTGTCTTGTGATATCAAAACTCCTCCATCCCCGGCAGGCGCAGGCGTTCGATGAGCAGGATGCCGGCGGTGGTCAGGAGCAGCAGCAGGGTCGCCATGGCCATCGCCTGGCCGTAATGGACCCCGCCGGGCAGGGACAGGAAGCGGTAGATGGCGACCGGGAGGGTGGGGTATTCCGGGCGTGTGACGAGCGCCGTGGCGCCGAACTCGCCGAGCGAGACCGTGAAGGCGAAGACCGCCCCGGCCAGGGCTGCCCGCCGGATGATCGGCCAGTCCACGGCCAGCCAGGCGCGACGCGGCGAGGCGCCCAGCGCCGCCGCTGCCTGCCGCAGGCGATCCGGGATGGACGCCAGCGCCGGCTGCAAGGTGCGGATGACGAAGGGCAGGGCGATCAGGGTATGCGCCAGGGGGGGCATCCACGGCGAGGCCAGATATTTCCCAAAGGAGACCAGGAATCCCAGCCCCAGGGTCACGGCTGAAGCGCCCAGCGGCAGGAGCAGGAACGGGTCCAGCAGCCGTTCCAGCCTCCCGGGGCGGGAGAGGGCGGCGGCGGCCGGGAAAGCCATTCCCAGCGAGAGCAGCACCGTCAACCCGGCATAGATCAGTGAATTAACGGCGGCCTGGATGGGTGGGACGTAAAAGACTGAATCCTGCCGGTTGATGAACAGTTCGCGGTAGTACGCGGCCGAGGCCCCGGTCCCTGGTCCAGCGGAACCGCCGGGAGGCGCATCCAGCACGGTCACAGAGCGCAGCGGGAGCGCCAGCAGCGGGAGGACGAACATGCCGGCCAGCAGCAGCGCCATCCCGGCTACGAAGAGGCGCGCAGGCAGCGATTTCGCCCGTCGCAGGTTGCTATCCGCCGGGCGGGGGGATAGGAGGACGCCCCGCCGGGCAGACAGGCGGCTGTAGAGTAACGAGAACAACAACGTGCAGCCCAACTGGATGGCTGATAGCAGCGCGGCGAAAGGCAGGTCCAACAAGTGCATGGCCTGGATGTAAGTCTCGACTTCGAGGGTGGCGAACTGCGGGCCGCCCAGCAGCAGGACCACCCCGAAACTGGTGAAATCGAACAGGAAGACCAGCAGCGCCGCCGCCAGCAGGGATGGGCGCAGCAGCGGGAGGGTGACGCGCCGCATGGCGTCGAACGGCCCGCCTCCCAGCGAACGGGCGGCCTGGACGAGGCGCGGGTCGAGGTGGGCGAGGGCGTTCCCCACCAGGCGGATGACGATGGTCGTGTTATAAAAAACGTGCGCCAGCAGGATGGCGCCCAGGCTGCCGACAAATGCCAGCGGCGGCGTGTCGAGATCAAGGAGCGCCATCAGGGACAGGTTGAGCCAGCCGCGCGGTCCGAGCAGGGCGTTGAAGGCGGCTGCCACCACAACGGTCGGCAGCATGAAAGGGACGGCGGTCATGGCGCGCAGCAGGGACCTGCCCCTGAACTCGAAACGGGCGAAGAGCCAGGCGGCTGGCAGCCCGGTAAGCAGGGTCAGGATGGTCGATAGCAGCGCCTGGTACAGGGTAAAGCCCAGCGCCGAGGCGCTCCGCTCCAGGTTGGCAGGCGCCAGGGCTGAACTGTCCAGGCTGAGGGACAGGATGCGCCCGAATGGGTAGAAAAAGAACCCGCCCAGGAACAACAGCGCCGGCAGCCAGGAAACCGATCTGAGGAATACCTTCTTCATGTTTCGCTGCGTGCCAATGCTTCGGAATGGGAGACTGGATTCTTCACCTCAACACGGTCTCCGTCCAGGCGGCGATCCAGGCTTCCCGGTTGGCGGCGATCGCCTCCGGCGGCAGGCTGGCGGGCTGGCTGGGAATCTCTGAAAACTGCACGAAAACCTCCGGCAGGGCGGCTTGGGGGTTGACCGGGTACACGAACATCTGCAACGGCAGGTCCTCCTGGAACTGGACTCCCAGCATGAAGTCCAGGAACTTTTCTGCCATGGCGCGGTTGGCAGTCCCGCGCAGGATGCCGGCAAACTCGACCTGGCGGAAACAGGCGTCGGGTCCGAGGATGGAGCCGGTCGGCGCTTCGGTGAGAGGTCCGGCGGCGTAGATCACTTCCACCACCGGGCTGCTGCCGTAGGAGACGACCAGCGGTTGGGCGCCCTGTCCGCTGGATGCGCTGAAGTTGGTGAAGTAAGCCGTGTCCCAGCCATCCACCACCACCAGGCCATTGGCGCGCAGGGCGGCCCAGAATTCCAGGTAACCGGGGTCGCCGAAGTGCGCCACGGTCGCCAGCAGGAATGCCAGGCCGGGCGAGGAGGTGGCCGGGTTTTCGACCACCAGCAGGCCGTTGTATTCCGGCTGGAGCAGGTCCTCGAGGCTGCCCGGGACCGGGAGGCTGTTGGCCGCGAACCAGGCTTTGTCGTAGTTGATGCAGACGTCGCCGTAGTCCACCGGCAGGAGGCGGGAGGCGGGGTCGAGCGCAAACTCGGGGGAGACCTCCGCCAGCAGCGGGGAGGGGTAGGGTTCGATGATATCGGCTTCGAGGGCGCGGGAGAGGAATGTGTTGTCCACGCCGTAGATGATGTCGGCCAGGGGGGCGGCGCGGGTCAGGATGGCTTTATTGAGCATGGCCCCGGCGTCTCCGGAATGCAGGAAGACGAGCGTCACGCCGTTGGCCTGCTCGAAGGCAGCCGCCACCGATTCGCTGATCGAGAAGGAATCGGTGGTCATGATAGTCAGCGCGGCGGGCTGCGGCGGCGTGCAGGCAGCCAGGAAGAGGACGGCGGGCAGGATATAAAAAGCAAGTCGTTTCATGGTCATCTCCAGGATTACATACGTCGGTGGATGCACAAAAGCAGCCCGGCTTGCAGACTGACCGAAGCCGTTGCGGTGATCATTTCATTACTCACGCCGCGGGTCTTGTGGGGCAGGAGCGTCTCATGTTCCAGCGGCCATTTCAACCCGCCGGTCGTCACGCCGCTGGCTGGGCCGTCCCAGGGCAGGAGCGAGACCAGGTCACCCGCCCGGCCTTGGATGGACGCCCGTCCCCGGATGAACCAGGCTTCCTCCAGCCCGTCATCCAGGCGGATATCCATCTCCTGCAGGGCAATATTCGAGATCAGGGAAAGGTTGGCGAGGGTCTGGTCGAGCCGGCCGCCGAGCGCCCCGGCGACCAGGACGGCGCGGAAACCCTGGCGCAGGATGTGCTGGAGCGCCAGTTCCAGGTCGGTCTGGTCCTTGTCGGGAGGGTATTCGATGAACCGGGTCCCGGCCTGCTGCATCCAGCGCCGCAGGTCCGGGGTGACCGAATCCAGGTCGCCGATGAGCGTCTGCGGCGCCAGTCCGAGGGCGCGAGCATGGCGCGAGCCGCCGTCGGCGGCGAGGATGTAATCACCGGGCTTTATGATGGATTTGAGCGCCTGTGGGGCCGGGAGGCTCCCGTTGGCGAATATCACGGCGCGTCCTTCTGGCATAAAAAAACCATCCTTGCCGGTGGGGGATGGTTGGATGCAATCTATGTTCCCTCCGCCGGCATGATCCGGATCAGGTATTGCGGGTCGAGCGCCTTACGCTCCTCTCAGCCTGTGCAAGCAGGCTCCCCGTTCAGTTGTGGGTTGAGTATATTCAGTGGGGGATGGGATGTCAAGGTGGGAGACCGGAACGCTGGTGTCGGCAGGCCCCGGGCGTGCGAAGGATCGGACCTGCGCCTGGCCGGGAAAACCCCACGCGATGCGTGGCTGCCGGGTCGTGAATTCCATCAACCAAATGGATGTGGATTTGCTGGATGATTTATCCGTGTAACTCCATATACTGATTTCAGGCGAGTCATAAAGAAAAGACGGATTCGATGAATGCCATCAAGATCCCGCTTCCTTCGATCCTGGTCATCTTCATCGCAGCCTGCAACCTCCCTGAACCTGTCATTGCACCGCCGACTGAAGAAGTGGCCACCGGTTCCGGGCCATACTGCCCGGATGCCTCCCATTTCGGGCGGATCTATGAATACTGGCCGGCTCTCTACAAGATCATGCCATCTTCCCCCACGTTCATCTGGTTGGTCACTTCGGCGAATGGAAACCTGGCGAGTGTGGATGATTGGGCGGACGAATGTGTCCCGGAGAGTTACACCCTGCACCTCTCGACCGGTCCGGATTTCAGCGATGAACTCGATTTTCCGATCGATGACCCCATCATCACTCCCGATATCACCAAATAGACCCTGGAGTGGACCCTGGATGCCTCGTTGGAGCAGACAAAGGTGTATCGCTGGTTCGTTATCGGGCATTCGGGTGGGATGGAAGTTGCCGGCGGACCGAGGGCGCGCCTGCACGAGGACCAATTGTGGCCTCCGAATTCCAGTTACTTCAAAGGTGTCTTCCGTACCGGACCTGAGCGCCCGAGCGGGGGGATCGAAGTACCGGCCCTCGTATTCCCGGAAAACTGTGCGACCCTCGACACGCTCAACCCAACCATGCTCTGGGATGTGGATGCCCGCATGCCGCTGGTCTTCATGGTGCAGTTCTCGACCACGCCTGCATTTGCAGGCGGGATGCTGCTCGGTACGCCGCCCCCGGTCGGCGATTACAGCAAGCAGTTCCAGTCCAACCGGCCCTACCTTGATGTGGAGAACATCCTGCGCGATTGCACCAAGTTCTACTGGCGCGTCATACCCGGGATCGGCGAGGGCGGGTCGGGCGGGTCGCGCGAATGGGGCGCGCCTTCGGAAACGGGCAGTTTCTATGTCAACCTGGGTCAATGCCCTACGCCTACTCCAACCCCCACCAGGCTGCCTGCTACAACACCGATGTTGGTCCCGACCTTGACCCCCACGCCAATCCCGGTGGTATGCCAGGGTTTGAACCAGCAGCAATGCCTCCAGTACCCACAGCAATGCACCTGGGTCCCCCAGTTCACGATGCCCGGGGCTGGTTACTGCCGGGACAAGTAGCCATATTGGACACAAAATCTCCCGCCGGATCCTGAGCGGAGCAAGGGAACGAACCTGCGGGAGGGCGCTTACCCTTTTTTCATCATCCCGGTTGCATCCCCAGGCGTTCTCCCGCTTTCGATTCCTTCCAGGATGACACCCATTACATCGTTGATTCTGTCGAGCGCGTCGCTGTTCCAGAAACGCAGTACGCGGTAGCCTTTGGATTCCAGGAAGGCGGTGCGCTCGGCATCGTAGGCATCCTGGTCGAGGCGCCGGCTCCCGTCGACTTCGATGACCAGTTTCTGGCTGGGGGCGCAGAAATCGGTGATGTAGGGACCGAAGACGTGCTGGCGGCGGAAGTGGATGCCCTCTCCTTCCCGCTTTCGGCCCCCCTTTCATCCCCCCGTTTTGAAGTGCAAAAACGGGGGGAGACTCTTGCACATGACATGGAGAGCAATTTGTGATTTCATGGGAAACCGTTCCCCCCCATTTCCGGTTTTCGAAATGGGGGGATGTCCGCAGGACAGAGGGGCTTGGTAGCCTTCTATAATCGTGATTTCATCTTCCGATAAATCAGATAGGGGGTAGAAATGGGCATCGATCTCAGCAAACAACGCTATATATCCAAGTGCGTTTATCTTGATACCATGCCTGGCGTGTTACCTGCGTTTCTACCGATTAAGGATTAGTTACCTTACCTTCCAAGAACACATCCTACGGAGTAAATGTTTCCAGGTCGGTGATCGTCCAGGTTTGGTTCCGGTCGATCATGTACTTGAAAGTCTTCGTGATTTCTATATAGGTGTTGGGTCTGTCCGATTCCAAGGTAAAGTGATATGTTCCCATCGGCAGATAGATTATTTTTGGACCGTACAATCCGTAGTTGATACATGGTCCCCTGATGTATAGGCCTCCTCCGGTTATTTCAATGAGAAGACAATTCTGTGCAACCTGAAATAGAATCGTCAGCGCGAAGCGCGGGACAGGTGTGAGAGTCGGCGTGGATGTTTCCGTTGGGGTCGGGGATGGGGTCTCTGTGACTGTTGGGATAGGTGATTCTGTGGCTGTCGGGGACTGGGTATCCGTCGGCAGGGCGGCGAGGGTCATGGCAGCCTGTTCTGCGATGACAGTTTCCATTTCGGCGGTCCCGGTCAACCCGGCTGACGGCGAACCTGATGATGAAAGATTCCCGCAAGCCGGGAAACCAGCCAGAAGACAGATGGCAAGAACGATTGCAATGGCCGGTTTGAAGCGTTTGGCGCTGGTGATGTTCGTCTGGTAAGTTTCCATGATTTTCCTCTCCTTTTTAAAGTCTGATATTCTTTTCAACCCACATAGAGCAACCAAGGAGCCTGCACCAGGCCAGGTCTCCTGGTATTCATTTATTGACCCGTATCCAACTGCTCCCTGACTTTCGCAAACACAACATGCAGCGGCAGGTGGTCGGGACAGGTCTGTTCGCACATGCCGCAGCCGGCGCATGAGGAGAGCCAGTCCAGGATATCATCGCGTTCATATCCGCCCTGCGGACTGCGCCGGGGACGCGCCACCGAGCAGAGCGGGCAGGCGTCCATGCAGGCCTGGCACTCGCCGCAGGCCGCCAGCCGGTCGAGCAGGGCATCCAGGCCGGAAGGCAGGGAGGCGCTCACCTCGTCCAGCAGGCGGGCGCGGCGGTTGGCATGGCGTTCGTCCAGGGTGCGGACCGCCTTCGTCCGCCGGCTGACGAGCACCGGGGTGGCCGGTCCATCCGTCAGGGACTGCCAGTCCGGGCCGGCGAGCCCGGTTTCGACCAGCAGGTTTTCAACCGCCGGCAGGCCGATCAGGCCGAGGTTGATATCCCCGTCGACGGCGGCCGGGGAGGCGCACACCTGGCAGGCCAGGCGGTAGCGGTAGGCGGCGATCCCGCCCTGGGGGGCAAAATGGAGCAGTTCTTCCGAAAGGCTGGCGCCCGGTCCCTTGCGGTCTGTCCGCCAGTCGAAGTCATCCAGCGGGTAGGTCCCCAGGCAGTCCACGCAGAAGATGGTGAGCGGACCGGGTACGAACGCCTTCCGCTTCAGAATCTGGCGCAGGGCGCGCAGTTCACACGGGCGGAGGAGCAGGCCGAGGCGCATGCCTTTGCACCGTTCGAGTACCTCCGGCAGCAGGCGGGCGGCGTTGACCAGCATCAGCGGCAGGAAGGGGTCGCTGCCAAGCAGCCCCGCCGGGTCGGTCAACAGGCGCGGCTGTTCCTTCTCGCCAGCCGGGACGAGCATCGCCTCCAGCCCGGCAGCCTGCCAGGCGCGGGCGAGGAACTTTTCCAATGCACCGAGCGGATCGCCGTGCGTATGCAGCGCCCAATTCGACATGCCAGCCTCGGACTCTCTCCAGGTAGCCGCCGTCCCACTGTTTCCGGCGGGACGGCGGCCAGGTTTCAGATCTCCAGTTGTTTCTCCAGCACTTCGGCAATGTCCAGCACCTGCACCTGCCCGCCGGCATCCTTCGAGCGGATGGCGTCATCGAACATCAACAGGCAGTAGGGACAGGCGGTCGCCACCACCCCGGCTTTGGCGTCCTGGGCATCCTTGAGACGGCGGTGGTTGATGCGCGTGCTGGCATCCGTCTCGACCCACATCCCGCCGCCGCCCCCGCCGCAGCAGAAACTGTTTTCCAACTTGCGCGCCATCTCCACCCGCTGGACCCCAGCCCGGTCGAGCAATTGACGTGGGGCTTTGTAGATGTCGTTGTAGCGACCCAGGTAACATGAATCATGATAGGCCAGTCTGCCGTGGATGCCATTCCCGTTGGCGGACGCTGCCGGTAGATCCAACTCTGCCAGCAGTTCGGTGTAGTGCAGCGCCTTGAAATCCCCGCCCATCTGGGGATATTCGTGTTTGAGGGTGTTGAAGCAGTGCGGGCAGGCAGTCACAACCCGGTTGAACTTGACCTTGCCGAGAGTCTCGATGTTCTGCCTGGCGAACTCCTGGAACATGTACTCGTGTCCCATGCGGCGGGCGGTCTCGCCGCAGCACATCTCGTCGAAGCCCAGCACGCCAAAGTCCACCCCCGCCTTCTTCATTAGTTTGGCGAAGGCGCGCGCCACTTTTTTATTGCGTTCGTCGAAGGCGGCTGCGCAGCCGGTGAAGTAGAGCACATCCACTTGGTCGCCGGGCGCCAGTTGGCGGACATCCAGCCCCTCGGCCCAGGCCAGGCGGCCTTCGGGCGGCATGCCCCACGGGTTGCCCTGCCGTTCCAGGTTGCGCATGGTATCGCCGACCGAGCGCGGCATCCGGCCGCTGGTCAGCGCCTGGTAACGGCGCAGGTCGACCACTTCGTCGACCGGGTTGATGAACGCCGGGCATTTGGCGATACAGGCCCCGCAGGTGGTGCACTGCCAGGAGTAATCCTCCGGTACGGCATTGCCGAGCAGTTCTGCATCCGGTTTGGTCTCGCCGGTCAGCAGGGAGGAGACCATCGCTTTACGCAGCATCTGGACCAGGTCGCGCGGCGAGTAATCCATGCCGCTATAGTTGGCCGGGCAGGCCTCCTGGCAGCGTCCGCATTTCAGGCAGGCGTCGAAGGAGAGCAGTTGTTGCGGGGTGAACTCGGTGATCCTGCCCACTCCCAGCGCTTCGGTCGTTTCGATCTCTTCGATCTTCGGCAGGGCCCCCATGGCGCGCTGTGGGCGGAAGAGGATGTTGAGCGGGGCGTTGACCAGGTGGCGCATCTTGGTGAACGGGATGGATGCCACCAAGATCAGGGCGGTGACGGCGTGCAGCACGACGATCCAGTCGTGGGCGGCGGCGGCCTCGACCGTCAGCCCGCTGGCCGCCATCAGGCCGGCGACCCAGTTCCCGACCGGCGACCAGGCCGCCCAGTCCGGGGCGGTGGCGAGGATGCGCAGGCCTTCGTTGGTGAAGCCGAAAAGGGCGATCAGGAGCAGCATGCCGAGGGCGTACCAGTCGTCCCAGTTGTTGGAAAGCGTTTTGGGACGCAGCGCCAGGCGGCGGAAGGCGGCCATCAGCACGCCAAGGATGACGAAGACCCCGGCGATGTCCATGACCAGTTCGTAGCCCAGGTACCAGCCGGAGCGCGGGATGGTGATGACCCACGGCAGGAAGAGCGCCATGTTGAGGATGTTGACGATCGTCCCGACTGCCTGGATGGCCACGCCCCAGAAGAGCATGAAGTGCATCAGGCCGGGGTAGATCTTCGACAGGATGCGCACCTGGCCGAGGATGTTGACGAAGAAATCCTTCAAGGCGCCTTTATGCAGTTTCAATTTGTCGGCGGTCACGGGAGGTTTGATTCCAGTCGCGACGGTCATGATTCACCTACTTTGACGTAAACCTGCCCGTCCACCACTTCGGCCACCAGGGGGGTCAGCGGGGCGGGAGGAGGTCCCGCCACCACGCTGCCATCGGATGGGCTGAAGTAGCCATCGTGGCAGGGACATTCCAGGCGCACGGCCTCGGGGTTCCATTTGACGAGACAGGCGAAATGGGTGCAGACTGCGGAATAGGCTTTCAAGCCTTCTTCCAAGTGGACAATGATGGCCGGGTACCGGCCAAACTTGACGGTCTTCGATTCGCCGATGGGGAGTTCCGCCTCGGCGCAGACCAGCGCCGGCTCGGAAGGCATCTCCTCCAGCCTGGCCGGGTAGAAGTAGGCCACCACCGGGGTCGCCACGACGCCCAGGCCGAGCAGGGCGCCGGCGCCGTTGAGCATTTTCAGGAAGTCACGTCGGGTAATGTCGGGCATGGTCAACTCACCTCGCCCCAGATGGTCAGGGCAATGAACAGTACCAGGATGAACAGGGACAGTCCCAGGCGGATCCAGGTTGCTTTCTTACTGTCGGATTTCCTGTCCAGGAAGGGCCAGAATACCAGCGCCAGGACGGCCAGCAGGATCACCACCACGCCCAGCACCGGGCCTTCGATCCCGATCACGGTGGGCGGGACATATTTGAGCAACTGGTAGAGCGCCAGGAAGTACCATTCCGGCTTGACGTGCAGCGGTGTGTTCAACGGGTCGGCCGGGTCCTGCAGGCCGACCGGGAACATCATACCCAGCACGCCGATGATGAATGCCAGCACGACGATCCCGATCACCACGTAGAACTCGGTGCGGACGTGGTCGGGGTAGAAGGGGACGCTGTCTTTTTCTTGTTCAGGATTGGGAGTGGTCATGGCAGCCTCCTATAACGGCTTCTTGACGCCCAGGCGGCGGATCATCATGAAATGTACCAGCATGAAGGCCACCGTCAGCAGGGGGGTGACGATGATGTGCAGGGCGTAGAAGCGGCCCAGGGTGGCCTCGCTGACATCCCAGCCGACCCTCAACATTACCAGTACCAGGTCGCCGATGGCCGGGAAAGTCCCGGCGATGTCGGTGCCGACCGTGGTGGCCCAGTAGGCGCGCTGGTCCCAGGGTAGCAGGTAGCCGGTGAAACCGAAGACGAGCGTCAGCAGGAGCAGCAGCACGCCGCTGACCCAGTTCAACTCGCGCGGCTTCTGGTAGGCGCCCATGATGAAGACCCGCAGCATGTGCGCCACGCACATCACGATCATGCCGTTGGCGGCCCAGTGGTGGATGGCGCGGATGGCGGCCCCGTACAGGACTTCATTTTCGATGAACTGGATGCTGGCGTAGGCTTCAGCGGCGGTCGGCTTGTAGTAGAAGGCCAGCATGATGCCGGTGATGCCCTGGACGACGAATAGGAAAGCCGTGATCCCGCCCAGGCAGTACCACCAGTGCAGGGCGAACTTCGGCACCGGTTTCTTGAGGATCTTGGAAAGCGGCTCGGAGATTTGGTAGCGTTCGTCCACCCAACCTGCGGCGCGGGCGGTAAGCGGCTCGAAAGGCTTGCGCCGGGTCCAGACCGAAGCGGACTGGTAGATGCCGAAGGCGGATACCAGCCCGAGAGCGCCGAAGACCAGCCAGCGCGCCAGCGGTGTCCACAGGCTGGTGTTCTCCCCTTCGATATGGCAGTGCAGGCAGGGTTCGGTCTTGGCCGGCGGCAGGTCGAGAGCGGCATCGACAGCTGTCGTTCCCCCGTTTCCAGTGTCCTGGTATGCCAGCCCATGCAGGGTTGTCGCAGCGAGCAAGACCCCCGCGATGACGACCACCGTTGCCCCGGCAATGATGAACTTGCGGGCCAAACTCATAGACACCTCCTCGAGCAACGAGCGGATGGCGCGGTCCCCCAGGCGGTGGGGACCGGCCTCTGGAGTGGTTCCTGTCACCCAGTATAGCAGTTTGCCGGAGGAATTACTTCAGACGTTTGGCTACAATTTCTGCGACATCCATCACTTTAACCGCCTCCCCGTCCGCTTTGGATGCGTCATTCAGCATGGTCATGCAGAAGGGACAACCGACCGCCAGCGCCCCGGCGCCAGCCGAGGGTCCTGCTGCACTTTGCAGGGCGGCTTTGGCCTCGGCGAAGCGCGCCTTGTTGACATTCTCCGTCCCGGGTTCTTCTTCCTTCCACATCTGCGCCCCGCCCGCCCCGCAGCAGAAGGACTTCTCGGCATGGCGCGGCATCTCGACCGTCACCAGCCCGGCGGCTCTCAGGTCTGCCCGCGGCTCATCGAACACCCGGTTGTGGCGGCCCAGGTAACAGGGATCGTGGAAGGTCACCCGCAGGTCGCCCGGTGTCGCCTCCAACTGGAGTTTTCCCGCCCCCACCAGTTCGTTGATCAACCGGGTGTGGTGGATGACCTCGTAGTTGCCGCCAAAAGCCGGGTACTCGTTCTTGAGGGTATGCAGGCAGTGCGGACAGGTGGTCACGATCCGTTTCGGCCCGACAGAGTTGAGCAGCGACACATTGGCATTCGCCAGTTCGTTGAACAGGTATTCGTTCCCGGCGCGGCGCGCCGAATCGCCGGTGCACTGTTCGGCCCGGCCCAGCACGGCATAGTCCACCCCGGCAGCGGCCAGGATCTTCGCAAAGGCCTGCGCCGTCTTCTGGGCGCGGGCATCGGTGGCGGGGGCGCAGCCCACCCACCACAGGATATCCGGCCGCGGGTTCTGGGCGATGGTCGGCACGTGCAGCCCTTCGGCCCATTTCATCCGTTCGGCTTGGGGCAGCCCCCACGGGTTCAGGGAACGTTCCATACCCCGGAAGGCGGTCTCCAGTTGTCGCGGGAAGGCGTTCTCCATCAATACCAGCGAGCGGCGGATATCGAGGATGTCGCGCATCGGCTCGTTGCCGACCGGGCAGATGTCCACGCACGCCCCGCAGGAGGTGCAGGCCCAGACCGCCTCCTCCGGGATGACGGACTCGGTCAGGGGCGCTCCAGGCAGGGGTGCGATATTCCCACCCGCCCCGTCTTTCCTGAGTTGCGAGAGGGGGGATTTCCCGGCATGATTCAACAAATACCGTTTGTTGATCTCCAGCGCGGCCGGCGAGAGCGCCTTGCCGGTCTGGTAGGCCGGGCAGACCTCCTGGCAGCGGAAGCACATGATGCAGGCGTAGGAGTCCATCACCTGCTCCCATCCCAGGTCGGCCAGTCTCGAAGCGCCGAACTGCTCAACAGCGGGATTGTCGAAGTCCAACCGGCCCAGTTCGCCGATCGAGCGGCGCTGCGGTTTGAGCCACAGGTTGAGCGGGGCGAAGAACATATGGATGTGTTTCGAATAGGGGAAATAGGGCAGGAAGGCCAGGATCGTACCGAGCGAGAGCCAGAAGGCGATATGCTGGCCGGTAACGAGCGCCTGCGGAGCCAACCCCGCCCACAGCCTGGCCGCCGTCGATGCGACCGGTTGCCAGGGGTCGCCGCTCCCGGTCCCGGCCAGGAACATCGATTCGCCCGCCAGCCGGGCGGATATATGGACGAAAATGAACACAGCCACGATGGCCGAATCCCGCTTGATGCCCTTGCGGGCCGCCGGGCTGAGGAAGGTCTCCCGGCGCGCCGTCAGCGTGGCGGGGCGCAGGATGAACCGCCGCGCCTCCATCGCCACGATCCCCGCCAGTACGGCGGTAGTGGAGATGTCAGCGAACAGGCGGAACAGGTCACCCGCCAGGCCGAGGTGTTCGATGAGATCCCGCGTCCCGGGGAAATATCCCTGCGCCAGTTCCACCATGTTGACCAGCAGGAAGTACAGGAAACCCCAGCCGATGAGGGCGTGGAACAGGCTGGGGATGGGCCGGAAACGGAAGACCGGCTGGAAGGTGAGCGCCCGCGCCGCAACCGCCGGGATGCGCCGGATGGCCGCCTTCCAATCCGGCCGTCCCTGCCCGCCGCCGATCTGGCGGACGATACGCGCCGCGCCGCGCCAGGTGAATACGACCGAAAGGGCGGCGGCAATGACGAACAACATCATTTCGGGCAGGGTCAGCATGGCGCGGCTCCAGGGCAGGATGCGCCAAGTTTAGCACAGGATGGGAGGGAGTTCAAAGGAACCTGCGACTGGCAAATCGGAAGGACTGGGCTGCCAGAAATACCCCCATGGTTCGCCGTGGATATCACGGCGCCCGCCCGATATCCTCCACGTAATCCCGCGCCCCCTCGCAGACAGGGGTCAGGTGGGTGGCGAGGTTTTCCCAGTCCAGTTCCTCGCCAGCGGCGATGGTGTCCTCGATGGCGATGGTCAGGCAGCCCGGCCCGGCGTTGTAGTTGACCAGAGTGAAACGCCACAGGTCCTCGTAGGCGCTGCTCTCGCCAGGGGCGTCGCCGGTGATGTTGCGCAGGATGCGCCCGGCTTGCTCGCAGTTGCCCACCAGGGTCTCGGCGAAGATGGCGATGCTGAAATCGGCCTGGCGCAGGTCGATCCCCAACGGGCAGTCCTCGCAGAAGGCGTCCACGTTGCGCACCAGCGCCCCGCGCAGCAGCGCCTGGTATTCTGGCAGGAGGTGGGTGTAGCGCTTCCGGCAGAGGCTGTCATCCAGCACCAGCGGGCAGAACTGTTCGTAGAAGGACGGGTTCCATAACAGGGCCGTATCGGCGCCGTTGTCGGTCAACTGGCCCAGGCCGACCTCCGGCGTGCCGGAGACCAGCCCCGGCCAGAACTGGCTCTCGCGGCTGAAGAGGTTCTTCAACAATTGGGCCGGGACCCCGGTCTCGGCGGCGGCAGCCAGGATCTGACCGTCGAAGCGGTTCTGCCACTCCTGCACGGCGGGAAGGGCCGCCTCCAGGCCGCAGGCGCTGACCGCCCCGCCGCTGAAACCACCGTCCGGGCAGGATCCCACGTCCACGGCGCCGCGCCGGATCAGGTTGGCTGCCAGGTATTCGTAGGGGATGCTGGAGGCCAGGGCGGAGGGATCTTCGGGGGTAAAAAGCCAGGGCGGCAAGCCTCCGACCGGCGGGAAGGCCTCCCAGGTCTGGGCGCAGCCGGCTGCCGGCTCTCCCGCCCACTGGCTGCCGAGCACATCGACATAGTAGCCTGCCTGGTCGTCGCTCGCCAGAGGGGCATCGGCCACCCGCAGGCTGGCTTCGTAGGCGACGGTCGAATCGCCGTAACTGGAATAGGCCCAGAATTCCAGCAGCGCCCCCTCCTCGCCGGTGGTCTCCAATACCAGTTCGCAGGTCGCCCCGCAGGCGAACGGTTCGCCATCCAGGTAGCCTTCGATGCCGAGGATGGTCTCGTTCGGCAGCGGTTCGTCGCCGGTCAGGACCAGCACCGGCGCACCGGGACAGAAGTTGGTGGCGGAGGCCGAGGTGCAGCCTTCCAGCGTCAGCCAGACGACCGGGGGCGGCAGCGCCACCCCGACAGTCTGCTGCGCCGGTCCGGAACCGACCAGGTGCAGGTAATACCCCGGGCAGGAGGCTGGCGACCCACCCTGGCTCAAGGCCGGGCAGTAGGGGGTCGTCCGCCAGGCGTCGTAGGTCTCCTGCCCGCAGCCGCGATAGACATCGGCCGCATCCGGCCAGCCTTCGTGGTCGGTGTAGAACTGGCAGGCCACCTGGTTGTCCTGGAAACCGACCAGCCACCATTTGTATGCGGTGTAGTCCACCAGGATGGCGGCGAAACGGTCCGGTCCGGGAGGCGGCTGGGGCGCGGCGGACACGCTCCGGGTCCCGGAGGCGGGTAGAAATCCCAGCCAGAGCGCCAGCGCCAGGCTGAGGAATGTACCACGGTAGGAAAACGGTCGGCGTTTCATATCCCCGGGAGGATCGGAGGCGGATGAAAAAGTCCGCTATCATTATAGCGGACTTTGGCTCGCGTGCAATTACTTTTTTTCGATCTCTTCCAGGGTCCTCAGGTCACGCTGCAGGTTGGCCCAGCGGATGAAGAGGCTGGCGAGGTAGGCCAGCATGACGCTGAAAAAGACAACGTATCCGCCGACCAGGTAGGCAGTGGTATCGGGTGTGGACATGGGGTCTCCTATTCCATGACTTTCAGTTTGAGTTCTTCGACCTTGCGCGCCAGGTTGCCGAGCCGGATGCGGTTCCAGAACAGGTCAACGAAAATGACGGTGAAGGCGAACAGGGCGAAGAAGAATGCCAGTCTCATGTCTGCGCTCATGTTGAAGCCGCCCTGGGCCTCGGCGCTCTGCGTGCCGACCACCACCGGGTGGATGGTGCGGAAGAGGCGGATGGCTATGAAGGTGACCGGGACGCTGACCGCCCCGACCAGCGTGTAGACTGCGCCGAAGCGGGCGCGCCGGTCGGGGTCTTCGATGCCGCTGCGCAGCAGGAAGTAGGCGATGTAGATGAGTTCGGTAATGGCGGCGGTTGTCAGGCGCGGCTCCCAGGTCCACCAGGTATTCCAGGCCGGGCGCGCCCAGACCGAGCCGAGCACGATGGCGATCAGGAAGAAGACCAGGCTGATCTCGACGGCTGCCACACCGGCGATGTCCCATTTGGGTCGGTGGCTGCGCAGGTAGGCGATGCCTGCCACGCCGGCGGCCATGAAGCCCAACATGCCGACCCAGGCGGTGGCAACATGGAAGTAGAAA
>VGNO01000022.1 GCA_016865985.1 Chloroflexota bacterium
GTGCGCGTGCCGACAAAAGTCTCAAGTTTATAGTTGGGGTTTTTTAGGTAATACGCATAATAATCGTCACAGGTACAACCGGGAGGACCGGTCATGGAAAACTGCGCACAGGCCGTAGTATAGTTCCACCAGGCTGCTGGTGGCGGAGACCAGATGACACAGAGCGGGTTCCAGCCATAACCAGGTACCCATTTCGTTAGCGCCAATATTCGTAGGCTTCTGTCACCGTCCGGTTGGGGCCGATGTAGGCGGCCAGGGCCGGGACGGCCAACGCCAGGGCCAATCCCAGGCCGGCCAGGGTTGTCATGATTTGGATTGTCTGCCTGCGAGTCTTCATCGTGGATTGCCTCCTGTGTGGGGATGAAGTCAGTCACAGTATAGGCAATTCTGGGAGGTTGTCAAGCCTCATGGTGCATCGATGACACTCAAAAAATCGGCCGCCGCCCAGCCGGACCGGGCTTCATCGTAGGGCGAGACCAGCAGCCACCAGGTCAGGTTGTCCACATGCTGCGGGCCGTCGGCCACCAGGAAGACCTCGCTGTCGTAGCCGAGCGCCAACGGTTGACTGTCCAGTCCCGGCTCGGGACGCAGGCGCAGTCCCTCGCCGTTCGTGCCGCTGATCTGGATGTAGACGCCGACCGCCAGTTCACCCGGCCGCGCCGTGGCTGTGGCGGGCGGTGTGGGGGAGGGCGGCGCGCCGGTCGGCGGGAAGACGTGCGGGGTGGAAGTGGGGGGCGGGATGAGGGTCAGGGCCGGGGCGGCCGGCGCCAGGTTGGGATCGGGGTCGGCCGGGCGTAGCGCCAGGATCAGGAGCAGCGTCCCGCACATAAGGACGGCGGCCAGCCCCAGCGCGCCGAGCAAGGTCCAGGTAGTGAAGATGTGTTTCATCAGGGCACGATTCCCGGGCGCATCAGGTGCAGCGCCCCGGGCGGGACCAGCGCCCGCAGTCCCTCGGGGATGACTTCGATCTGGACCGACTGCGCGCCGAGCATCGGCTCCCCGTCCATCTGGAGGGAGAAGGGCGTCTCGGATTCGATCCGGGCGCGGCGGAAGGTGATGCAGCGGGCGTTGTTCGAATCGACCAGCCGCCCGGCGCGCATATCGAAGAAGTGGCGGAAGGCGTCCGCCAGGTTGTCGCCGGAGAGCAGCCACAGGTCCATCAGGCCGTCGTTCAGGTAGGCGCCGGGCGAGATCTCGGCCAGGCCGCCGACATAATGGCGGATGTTGGTGGCGACCGCCAGCAGGTAGTGCCCTTCAACCCGTTTATCGTCGGCCAGGACGCTCAGGTTCATGCCGTGCCACAGGCTGGCGTTCCAGATGGTGGTGGCGGCGTATTGCGGCACGGCCAGGTATTTTTCGAAGCGCCGGCGGGGTTCCAGTTTGCGGACGGTGAGGGCATCCAGGCCGATCCCGGCCCACATCAGGAAGGGCAGGCCGTTGCACAACCCCACGTCCACGGCGTAGATCGGGGCGTCGGCCAGCAGTCGGGCGTTGTCGCGCAGGGCGCGCCAGGAGAACCAGGTGAAGGCACGCAGGCCGAGTTCCATTGCCCAGACGTTGGCCGTCCCGGCCGGGAGCACGCCGAGGGCGGTCTGCGATCCCATCAGGCCGCTGGCGACCTGGCCGATCGTCCCATCGCCGCCGATGGCGAAGACGGCGCGGTATTTCTCGGCCGCCGCCTGGCGCGCCAGTTGGGTGGTGTGCCGCCCGTTGAGGGTCTCGGCCACTTCCACCCGCCAGCCGGAGGCCTGCAGGGCGCGGATGACGCTGCCAATGAACGGGGATACGGAACTCCTGCCGGCGGCAGGATTGTAGAGCAACAGCGAGTCGGCCATGCGCCAATTATACGGTGAAAATGGGCGAATCGCCCCTATGTTATAATCCCCCCGGGAAAAAATGACCGAATCGCCCCTCCTGAACCAGCGTTACCAGTTATTGGAGACCCTCGGCCGGGGGGGGATGGCGGTCGTCTACCGGGCGCGCGACCTGATGCTCGAACGTTCCGTGGCGGTCAAGGTGCTGCGCGAGGACTATTCCAGCGACCCGGTCTTCCAGGAACGCTTCCGCCAGGAGGCGCGGGCGGCGGCCAACCTCTCGCATCCCAACATCGTCACCGTCCATGATTTCGGGTTGGATGCCGGCCAGTTGTTCCTCGTGATGGAACTGGTGCCGGGCATGGACCTGAAGACCTTCCTCCAGAAGCGCGGCCGGTTCCAGCCGGAGGAGGCGCTCAAGTTGATCGTCCAGGCCTGCGCCGGGATCGGTTACGCCCACCGCGCCGGGCTGGTGCATTGCGACGTCAAGCCGCAGAATATGCTGGTCACCCCGGACCTGCGGCTTAAAGTGGTGGACTTCGGCATCTCGCGCGCCCTGGCGACCATCCATCCCAACGAGCAGAGCGAGGTGGTCTGGGGTTCGCCGCAATATTATTCGCCGGAGCAGGCTTCGGGCGGCGCCCCTTCGCCCTCGTCGGATGTCTACTCGCTGGGCGTGGTGCTCTACGAGATGCTGACCGGTGAACTGCCGTTTACGGCAGCCAGTTCCACCGACCTGGCGCGCCTGCACCTCGACACTCCCCCGCCGCGCATCACCCACCGGCTGCCGGGACTCTCCCCGGCGCTGGAACAGATCCTGCTCAAAGTGCTCTCGAAGGAACCGTCGGCGCGCTACCGCACGGCCGACCAGCTGGGCCGGGTGCTTCTGAACTTCGGCGAAGGGCGGACTACGCAGCCGCTGGCGCGGGCGCAAGATTCTGCCGCCGCACCCGCCAGGCCGGATCCCAGCGCCGGACAGCCGCAGGCTACCGGCTTGAGCATCGACTGGGCGGCGGTCGGGCTGGGGCTGCTGGCGCTGATGGCGGTGGGCGGGCTGGCGCCGTTCTGGATGTGGGTTTATTTCGTCTACAACCCGCCTTTACGGTGAACGCAATGGGACCGAAACCCTGCCGGCTCGCGCCGTCCATCCTGTCCGCCGATTTCACCCGCCTCGGCGCGCAGATCGCCGAATGCGAGGCGGCCGGCGCCGACTGGATCCACGTCGATGTGATGGACGGCCATTTCGTACCGAACCTGACGATGGGACCGTTCATCGTCGAAGCCTGCCGCAGGTCCACCCGCCTGCCGCTGGATGTGCACCTGATGGTCGAACGTCCGGAGGGCCTGCTGGAGGCATTTGCCAGGGCCGGCGCCAGCATCCTGACGGTGCACATCGAGACCTGCCTGCAACCCGGGGAGACCCTGCGCTGCATCCGCGCCCTGGGCTGCCGCGCCGGCCTGACCCTCAACCCGTCCACCCCGGTCGAAGCCGTCGCCCCGTTCCTTTCCTTTGTGGACCTGGCCCTGGTGATGACTGTCCAGCCGGGGTATTCCAGCCAGGCCTTCATGCCGGAGATGTTGCCCAAGATCGCCGGGTTGCGCGCCCTGCTCGACGAGCAGGCTCCGGGCGCGGACCTGGAAGTGGATGGAGGCCTCAGCCGCGCAACCCTGCCCGGCGTCCGGGAGGCAGGCGCCAACGTCTTTGTGGCGGCCAGTTCGGTCTTCAAGCACCCGGCCGGAATCGGGGCCGGCCTGGCCGCACTCAAGGAAGCCTGCGCCGGTTAAATAAAAATCACGGCCTGCGCCGCGATTTTTACCGTCATGCGGGTTGGATCAATCTGTCTTTGCCAGGGTGCGGATGCACTTGGCGCACAGGGTCTTCTGAACCTTGCGGCCGTCTTCGATCACGGAGACCTTCTGCAGGTTCGGGTGATATGGACGGTTGGTATTCCGCTTCGAGAAGGAAACGGCGTTACCGAAGGTAGTTTTCTTACCACAATGAGCGCACTTAGCCATCTTCGACTTCCTTTCGTACCAAAATACTGCTGTTTTTCCGGTGAAAGCGGCTGATTTTACCACGAAACGGAACCATCTACAAGCCAAGTTGTTAATATACACGAGGAATCCATATGGGCAAAGAGATCACCACACTCGGAAGCATCCACATTTCGCCGAACGCCGTCGCCACCATCGCCTACCATGCCACCCTGCAATCGTATGGCGTGGTCGGCCTGGCTCCCAAGAACCTGGCGGAGGGCCTGGCGGCGACCATTACCAATGTCCCGACCCGCGGCGTATCGGTCTACTACGATGACGACCTGCTGGATATCGACATCCATATCGTCGTCGAATACGGCACGCGCATTACAACCGTGGCGAGCAGCGTTGCCAATACGGTGCGCTACCATGTCCAGAAAGCGCTGGGCATGCCGGTGCATCACATCAACGTCCACATTCAGGGCCTGCGCGTCAGCAACCCCGATTAAAAAATCCTTGCAGGAGAAGGTATGAATCCAGATACCCAAGCGCGCCTGGAGCGCTTCAAGGCTACCCCGATCGACGGACAGGCCCTCAAGAAACTGGTCGAAGCCGGTCTGACCTGGCTGCGCGCCAACCAGCAGACGGTCAACTCGCTGAATGTATTTCCCGTGCCGGATGGCGATACCGGCACCAACATGGTATTGACCATGCAGGCGGCATACAACGAGATCGGCAACCTGGGACACCGCAGCATCGGGCAGATGGCGGCATCGGTCTCGCAGGGGGCGTTGATGGGAGCGCGCGGCAATTCCGGCGTCATCCTTTCGCAGTTGTGGCGGGGTTTTGCGCGCGGCCTGCATGGCCAGGATGTGCTGGATGGGCCTGGATTCGTGAAAGCGCTGGCGGAGGCGCGTGATACGGCCTACAAGGGCGTGGTGCGCCCGGTGGAAGGGACGATCCTGACCGTTGCCAAGGATATCGCCGCCGCCGCCGAACATGCCCTCAAAGAGACCGATGACCCGTTCGAGATCCTGGCGCGCATCATCCCGGCCGCCGATGCCTCGGTGCAGCATACCCCGGAACTGCTCCCGGTCCTGAAACAGGCCGGTGTGGTAGATTCGGGCGGTAAAGGCCTGTTCTTTATTTACGAAGGCATGTTGCGCTATGTCTACGGCGAAGCGTTGGATGCGCCGCTGGTGTCCATCCAACCGCTCTCGGCCATGAACCTGGAGAATTCGATGGAAGCAGTCGAACCCGGACAGGATTATGAAGTGGTGGTGGATTTCCACCCGGCGAATTCCCTCGACCTGCAAAGATTCTATGGCGACCTGGAGGAGATGGGTACCTCGATCCAGGTCGGCGAGGGCGAGGGCATGTACCGGATGCACATCCACGTCCCGACCGAGAAGCGTTACCAGCCGATCGATTACATCATGGGCATCGGGACGATTACCAAGGTGGCAATCGAGAACCTGCTGGCCCAGATGGACGATATCAGCCGGAAGACCGGCGGCGAGAAACTTACCCTGGCGACCATCGAACCGGGGCAGATCGCCGTCGTGGCAGTCTCGCCAGGTCCCGGCATCTCGCGTGTTTTCGCCAGCCTGGGTGTGGCGGCCATCGTCGAGGGCGGGCAGACGATGAATCCCAGCACCCAGGAGATCCTGAACGCTTTCGAGAACCTGCCGACCGACAAGGTCATCATCCTGCCAAATAACAAGAATATCATCCTCGCCTCCCAGCAAGCCAAGGATGTGACGGTCAAGCAGGTTCATATCGTCCCCAGCCGCACCATCCCGCAGGGACTCTCGGCCATGATGCACCTCAACCCGGAAGGCGATGTGGAGAAGGTGGCCGGGAAGATGATCAAGTCCATCGACGATGTCGCCACCGGGGAGATCACGGTCGCCACCCGCTCGGTCGAGATCGATGGAGTCGAGGTGGAGACCGGGCAGGTGATCGTACTCCTGAACGGAAAACTGGTGCTGGCCGCAGTCACCATCGAAGAAGCCCTGCTTGGGATGCTGGAAAAAGCCGGGGCGGTCGAAAGCGAACTGATCACCCTCTTCTACGGGCAGGACCTTACCGCCACCGAAGCCAACCGCCTGGCCGACCTGGTGCGCAAGACCTATCCCGGCCAGGAGATCGAAATCCAGGACGGCGGGCAGCCGCATTACCAGTTCATCGTTGCCGTGGAATAGGGGTTGGAAGCCCGCCGAATTAGGATTGATGTGTCGATGAAAATTGGCCTTGTAACAGACAGCACAGCAGATATCCCGGACGAACTGGTCCATCGATACGGGATCAGGGTCGTGCCGGCGCTGGTCAATATCGGCGACCAGAGTTTCGAAGATGGGACGGGCATCAGCCGCGAGGAGTTCTACACCCGCCTCCCCCGTCTCGACCCGCCGCCGACGACCTCCGCCCCTTCGGTGGGTTCCTTCCAGGAACGATATGAAAACTTGTTCAAATCCGGGGTGTCCGAGATCGTTTCGATCCATGCGGCCAATACCCTGAGCGGCATCTTCAACGGGGCGCGCCTGGCGGCTGAATCGTTCCAGAGACGCATCCATGTCATCGACAGCGGGCAGTTGACTCTCGGCATCGGTTTCCAGGCGCTGGCGGCAGCCGAGGCAATCGCCTCCGGCGCCCTGGTGGAGGAAGTGCTGGCGCGCATCTCCAGCATCCGCCAACGGGCGCATGTTGCCGCCCTGTTGGATACGTTGGAGTACATGCGGCGCAGCGGGCGCGTCTCCTGGACGCGTGCCGTTGTCGGCGGGATCCTCAACATCAAGCCGCTGGTCGAACTGCGCGACGGGGTCGTCCATCGCCTGGGGCAGGCGCGCACCCGCGGCCAGGGCATCCAGCGCCTGACGGAAGCGCTCCAGGCCTGGGGACCTGTCGAACGGCTGGCGGTGCTCCATACGAACGCCGAAGCCGCCGCCCGGCAGTTGCTGGAAGAACTGAAACCAAAACTTGCAGTCCCGCCGCTGGTGGTCAATGTCACCACCGCCATCGGCGCCCATGTCGGACCGAACGGCCTGGGATTTGCGGCCGTGACTTCCGGTTGAGCGGCGGGTACGCGAAATCCAACCGGGCGGGTCATGATGGGGTAAAATACCCCCATGCAGTCATCCTTCGAGAAACTCAAGAAATTCTTTCGGCTCGAGGCCGAAAAAAACTACAACGACCAGGCCATCATCGGCGGCCTGGCGAAAGTATTGGATTTTTGGGAGGGCGAGGCGCGCGCCAGCGGTATCGACGAGGAGACCGTCCAGGCCGTGTCGACCTGCCTGCGCGGTTACCATGACCTGGCGCCTGAAGCCCGGGCGGAATCGCTCAAGTCGCTCTGGGGTCGGGTCCAGGCACAGCGCCCCGGGCTGGGTGACATCCCACCCGCCCCGGCGCGGCCTGCGGTGATGGAGACCGGGAGGGCAAAACCATCGCAGCCCCAGCAGCGCCGTCCCCAGCCCGAGGCGGGGCGTTCCGCCTCTGTCCCCGGGGCGGGGACGCGTCAGCGCCCGATCGCCCTCAATGCCTCGCTGACCGTCCTGGCCGGGGTCGGGCCGCGCCATGCCCAGACCCTCGAGAAACTGGACCTGAAAACGCTGGGGGATATGCTCTATTTTTTCCCGCGGCGTTACGACGATTACAGCCAGTTGAAGCCCATCCACCGACTGTTCTACGGCGAGAGCGTCACCGTCGTTGGCACGCTCCAGACAGTTGCCAACCGCCCGGTGCGGGGAGGCGCTTCCAGCATCACCGAGGCGGTCATCAATGACGGCACCGGCGCCCTGCGCCTGACCTGGTTCAACCAGCCCTGGGTGGCCAACCGCCTGGCGGTGGGCGAGGCCATCTCGGTATCAGGCAAGATCGACCAGTACCTTGGCCGCCTGGTCATGAACAGCCCCGACTGGGAGTCGATCGAGGCCGAGAACCTGCATACAAACCGCATCGTCCCGATCTATTCCCTGACGGCTACCATCACCCAAAAATGGCTGCGGAAGATAGTGCACCAGGTGGTCTCCTACTGGGCGCCAAAACTGACCGACCACCTGCCGGCCTCCATCCGGGAGGCGGCGCAACTCCCGACCCTGGGCGAGGCGCTACTCCAGGTTCATCATCCCGATTCCCAGGAGAGCCTGCGCCAGGCCCGCCAGCGCCTGGCTTTCGATGAGATATTCTTCCTGCAAATGGGCGTCCTGCGCCAGAAACGCGAGTGGCAGGCGGGGACCGCCCGTTTCTATGAAGTTCCGGATGATGAACTGGCGGAACGCGCCCGCCTCCTGCCTTACACCCTGACGAACGCCCAGCAGCGCGCCCTCCAGGAGATTCGCGCCGACCTCAGGTCAGGCCGCCCGATGAACCGCCTGCTGCAAGGCGATGTCGGTTCCGGCAAGACGGTTGTCGCCGCCCTGGGCGCATGGATCGCCATCCAGGCCGGGACCCAGGCTGCCTTCATGGCCCCGACCGCCATCCTGGCCGAGCAGCATTACCGCAACCTGTCTGCGCTGCTGGTGGAGACCGGCCCGCTGCCGCCCGGGTCCTTGCGGCTGTTGGTGGGCGACACCCCGGAAGCCGAAAAAGACGGGATCCGCGCCGGACTCGCCTCCGGCCAGGTAAAACTTGTAGTGGGGACCCATGCCCTGCTCGAAGACCCGGTGACCTTCGCCGACCTGCAATTCGTTGTAATCGACGAGCAGCATCGTTTCGGGGTGGAACAGCGATCCGCTCTGCGCGCAAAAGGCGCTGAACCGCACCTGTTGGTAATGACCGCCACACCCATCCCGCGCTCGCTGGCGTTGACGGTCTATGGCGACCTGGACCTGTCCGTGATGGATGAACTTCCCCCGGGGCGGCAGGCGGTCGAAACGCACATCCTGCGGCCGCGCGAACGCGAGCGCGCCTACACCCTCATCCGCTCCCAGGTGGCAGCCGGGCGCCAGGCTTTCATCATCTATCCGTTGATCGAAGAAAGCGAGAAGAGCGAATTACTGGCCGCAAAAGCCGAGCACCTGCGCCTCCAACAGGAGGTCTTCCCGGACTTGAAACTCGGCCTGCTGCATGGCCGGATGCGCCCGGACGAAAAGGATGAGGTGATGCTGAAATTCCGCGCCGGGGAGTTCCAGGCCCTGGTATCGACCACCGTGGTCGAGGTCGGGGTGGATATCCCCAATGCCACCATCATGCTGATCGAAGGCGCCAACCATTTCGGCCTGGCACAACTGCACCAATTGCGCGGGCGGGTCGGGCGCGGCCCCGACCAATCGTATTGCCTGCTGGTGCCGGATCATGAAGACTCGGCTGAGAATCAGCGCCTGGAAGCCATGGCCGAAACCAACGATGGTTTCATCCTCGCCGAGCGCGACCTCGAGCAACGCGGCCCGGGCGAGTTCCTCGGCGCCCGTCAGTCCGGATATGCCACCGGATTACAGATGGCCAGCCTGACCGATGTCCGCCTGATCGACAAGGCGCGCACGCAGGCGCTGGCGCTCTTCGAACGTGACCCCGACCTGGGGCAGGAAGAGAACCAGTACTTATCCGAAGCCCTGACGCGTTTCTGGGGCGGCGGTAAAGGAGACGTTTCCTGATGGTGAGAGCCTTCTTCCCCGGCACATTCGACCCCGTCCATTATGGGCACATCGACATCGCCCGGCGCGCCTCGCGCCTGTTCGACGAGTTGATCGTCGCCGTCTATGACAAACCGCTGAAATCGCTGTTGTTCTCTCCCGAAGAACGCATTGCTCTCGTGGAACAGACATTCAACGGCGATACAAAAGTGAAAGTGATTGGCTACTCGGGACTGACAGTGGATGCCTGCCGCAGGAATAATTCCCAGGTGATCGTGCGCGGCTTGCGGGTTTTTTCGGATTTCGAGTTCGAATTCCGCATGGCGCTTGCCAACCACCGCCTGGCTCCCGATATCGAGATGATCTCGCTGATCACTGCGGAGGAGCACACCTTCCTCTCCTCCGGCACCGTGCGCGAGATTGCCACCCTGGGCGGGGACGTTTCCAGCATGGTCCCGCCGCACGTGGAACGCGCCCTGGTAGAAGCGTTGAACGCTCTTGGCGATCACCCCGTACCGCCGAACGCGCTTCGCGATTAGAATAGGGATGGAAGATATGATCCGCAAGTGGAATGTGGAGGCAGCATGGATATCCTTGCCCTGGTAGACCGCCTGGAAGAATTATTCAACGAGAGCCGTCCCATCTGGCTGACGCATAATGTCATCGTGGATGAAGATAAATTCTTGGATATTATCGACCAGATGCGCATCTCGATCCCGGAGGAGGTCAAGAAGGCTCAGAAGATCTTCTCCGAGCGGGATCGGGTCCTGGCCCAGGCCCAGGAGGAAGCCAGCCGGACCTTGAGCCTGGCGCGCGAGAAAGCCGAATCCCTGGCAGACAAGGAAGTGATCGCCCAGGAGGCCAAACGCCGCGCTGACCAGATCTTGGAGCAGGCTCGCATGGAAGCGCTGGGCATCAAGGCTGAAGGCGACCAGTATGCCCTCGAGTCCCTGACCGAATTGGAATTGAAGGTGGAGCAACTCCATAACCAGATCCGGAATGGCATCATGCTCCTGGAAGATAAAAAGAAGGCGCCCCCGCCGGGGAAGGAAACCCCGGCTCCATAAGCATAATCCCGCAGTCGACACCAGGCTGCGGGATTTTTCACCAGCAACATCGATCGTTCTAGAACCAATCGCGCTTGGCGAAGATCAATGCAGCGCCAACCGTGATTGCCAGTGCGATTCCTACAACGGTCAGGAAGGAGAGTGGGTGGTTTTCGTTGCCAGGGATTGCGACATTCATCCCGAAGAAGGATGAGACGATGGTCGGGATGTTGACGATGATGGTCAGCGCTGCCAGGGCCTTCATTACGCTGTTCAGGTTGTTGGAAATGATCGAGGCAAATGCGTCCATCAGGCCGTTCAGGATGTTGGTCTGGATATCCGTCATCTCGATTGCCTGCTGGTTCTCGGTAATGACATCCTCGAGCAGGTCTTTGTCTTCCTCGTATTTTTTGAATACTTCCATCCGTTGCAGGCGCTCCATCAGCACCTGGTTGGACCTAAGTCCGGTGGTGAAGTAGACCAGGCTCTTCTGGAACTTGAGCAGCTCCAACACCTCCCGGTTGCGGGTGGATTTCTGCAACTGGTCTTCCAACGCCTCGGTGGTCTTGTTGATCTCGCGCAGGTGGGCCAGGTAGCGGGTGGCGGTCTCCAGGATGATGTAGAGGGCAAAGCGGTAGCGCTTGGCTGTCTTCATCAGGCGGAATTTTCCGCTGGTGAGCGCACGGGTGATGTCATTCTCCAGGCGGCAGATGGTTGCCACATATCGATCCGTCAGGATGATCCCCAGGGGTGTGGTCAGGTAGGGGATGTCTGCCCCGATCCCCTGGAAGCACGGGATGCGCAGCAGGATCAACATGTAGTCCTCATCCCGTTCCGTGCGGGCCATCTCATCTTCATCCAGGGAATAATTAATCAGGTCCAGTTCGATCCCCCAGGATTGAAGACGTTCGATCTCGTTCTGATCCGGGTCGATGGCATTGATCCAGCACCCGTTGACCGGGTATTCGATTTGTTCCAGTCCCTGCTGGGTGGTCTTGAAAATGGCGAGCATGGCGGCCTCCTGTGGCGGGATTCGCATCACACAGGGAGGTCGTCTGCCTCCTCTGTGATGCCAGGCTCCAAGAGCGTGGACGGACAGTCATCCAGCCTCACGATACTGGGAGGCTGGTTGTCAGAAGAAAGTCCACTCTCGTCCGGGCGGTTGATCATTCCTGTTCTACCTCGCGGCCAACGGGCCGCAGGTCAAGTATACGCCTGATGCTTGTTCCGGGCAATGTCGCCTGAGAATCGAAAGACTTCCAAAGCGACAGGCTTTGGAAGTCTCACAGGTTGAAGACCGGTCAGGCTGCCAGGCTGTCCACCCGGCGGATGACCATCACCACCTTGCCCTGGATCTCGACCGTTCGTGGATCATCGATATAGATCGGACCCATGGTCGGATTGGCGGGTTGGAGGCGGACGCGTTTCCCTTCGTGATAGAAGTATTTAAGCGTGGTCTCTTCCTTGTCGTTGAGCCAGACGGCGACCATGTCGCCGTTGTTGGCCTTGCTGGCTTTCTTCATGACCACGATATCGCCGCTGTTGACCATGGCGTCGATCATCGAATCGCCTTCCACTTCCAGGGCGTATAGTTCGCTGGTGTCCCTGGAAGGAAGCAGGGAACGGGCGATCTCCACGCTCGACTCGGCATCGTAATAGGAAAAACTCGAGCCGGGGACCGGGGCTGGGGCGCTGGCGACGATCCGGCCGGCGATTGGGATGCGCAACATCTCTTCCACCGCGGAGGCGATGTTTTGCGCCACTTCCCCGGCGCGGGTGCCCAGGTTGCGGATTTCATGCGGCAGCCGAACGCCGCGCGAGACCCGGTGGTCGCGTTCGATCATCCCCATCTCTTCCAGTTGTCGCAGATAATATGTGACGACGGATGTCGAGGAAATGCCCGTTGCCTCCCCGATCTCACGGATGGATGGGGGGTAGCCCTGGCGGGTCTGCCTGCGGTCCAGGTAATCCAGGATTTTTTGGTGGCGTTCGGTTAGACCTTTTTTTGTTCTGACCATCATGGCGCCTTCCTTTCTGCCAGTTTCGCTCATTTGTGCTAACAATATAACACGAACATCCGTTCTGTGTCAAGCATTTTTCCGTGGAAACAAAACCCTCCCGCCGGTCCAAAACCGGCGGGAGGGTTGGCAAAGACGGGTGGAACCGTGTCCCTGCGTTAGATCCAGGTTCGGCGCCGGATCCAGTGGTACATCAGGAATGGGGTCGTGACCAGCAGGCCGAGCACCAGGTAGAAGACCGGGCGCTCCATCCACTCGCGGATGGGGATTTCCGGCAGGAAGAAGTTCATCCCGAAGAAGGCGGCCACGAACGAGACCGGCATGAACATGGTTGTAATTACCGCCAGGGTTTTCATGGCCTCGTTCATACGGTTATTGATGACAGAAAGGTAAGTGTCCAGCGCCCCGCTGACCAGGTCGCGCATGCTTTCGTTCAGGTCGTGCAACCGCACCAGGTGGTCGTAGATGTCCCGGAAGAAGACCCGGTCTTTCCTGTCGATCACTTTATAATCGTCGCGCGCCAGTTTGTTCAGCACTTCCCGCTGGGGGGTAAGGATGCGGCGCATCGCCAGCAGGACGCGCTTCAGGTTGAACAACCGCTCGATGGTATCGCGGGATGGGGTGGAGAAGACCTGGTCTTCGATAGCGTCGATCTCCTCGTCGATGCGTTCCACCACCGGCATATAGTTCATGACCAGGTTATCGAGGATGCGGTACAACAGGTGGTCGGCGCCGGAGGCGGTATGGCGCTCGTCGCGCTGGCAGGCTTTCCAGGTCTCGTCGATGGCTGGGATGGGCAGGTCGTGGTGGGTGACAACGAAGTTCGCTCCCAGGAAAACGTCCAGTTCGTCCACAGCCGGATCATAGAGTCCATTCTTGTTTTCCAGGCTGAGGTAATTGAACACCAGGTACAAATATGTCCCCCAATCGTCGATCTTGGGGGAGTGGATCTCGGCCAGGGCATCGTCGATTGCCAGGGGATGAAATCCAAAGCCGCCCAAGATCGGTTCACAAGCCTCTACCCCCTCGCCACAAAAATCCAGCCAGAGCAGGCCGGCGGGATTCTTGAGCGCTTCCGGGTAACGGTCGGGAGGAAAATCGAACTGGGTTTCTTTGCCAGGGAGATGATAGAGGGCACGGATCATGGGGGTCTCCTGCGATTGATATGTGGGCTCATTTTAGTCCAGAAATGTCATTTTTGTTAGGGGATGTAAATAATTAATAAATAATTTCAATATATTCAAGCATGAACTTGAAAATATTTATAAATCACTATTGACAATTAAAAATAATTGTGTATACTGTGAATAGATTTACTTGACGGCAAAGTAAATCCAAGGAGCAGATGCGATGAACGAATACGCGCTCAACCAACAATACCTGGCGGCGATCTGCTGGCGCCATCCGGGCAAATACATTTACCCGCGACCGGGCCTGCCCCGGATCGCCCATGCTGCCTGGGCCTGCCGCTGCCTCTCCGGGCTTGGCGACTTCCTCGTCCAGGCCGGCGAGGGGCTGATAAGAAAATACCGTGTAAACCGCCCGGCCCTGGCCGGGTCCCGATGAAAGGCAGGTATGTATGAAACCATCCTTGAGCAAGTGCCCTGTCTGTGACGGTGAGCTGGTCGTCACCCGCCTGCGTTGTATGAACTGCGATACCGCCATCGAAGGCCGTTTCGCCAACAGTGTTTTCCCCGGCTTGACTCCCGAGCAGTTGGATTTTGTGGAAACCTTCATTCGCTGCGAAGGCAAGATCACCCGCATGGAAGACGAGATGAGCCTTTCGTACCCGACCATCCGCAACAGACTCCATGAGGTCATCCGCGCCATGGGCTACGAGCCAGGCAAGGACGATACCCCGGATGTCTCGGAGGAGACCCGTCGCAGTGTCTTGGAAGACCTGGACTCCGGCAAGATCTCAGCCGATGACGCCATGCGTCTCCTGCAGGGAGAGGAGGAATAGCCATGCAACAGCAAACGATCACGGTTTCCCCTTCGGTGGAATTGCAGTTGGAGAAACTCAGCGGTAACCTGAGGGTCGCCGGCTGGGAACGCGCTGAAGTGATGGCCAAGACCGATGGCGATGAACTCAACCTATCGGCCAGTAATAACCATGTCACTGTCTCCTGCGACGAGAACCTGATCCTCTACATGCCGCGCTCTGCCGGCCTGAGGGTCCGGAAAGTAGCCGGGGATGCCAGCCTGCAAGCCCTGGCCGGATCCGTGGACCTGGAGCAGGTGGCAGGGGATTTGACCCTGAACGATATCGCCCGCGCCGCGGTCGGCACGGTAGCAGGGGATGTCTCCCTGCGCAACAGCGGGGCGCTCCAACTCGAATCGGTCAGCGGCAACCTCGTACTGCGGCATGGGAAAGGCGATATCACCGCAACCTCCGTCGGGGGCGACGCCTCGCTGCGCGATGTGCATGGGAAGGTCGAGATCAAACATGTCGGTTCCGATTTCTACCTGCGCAATGCCCGCGGTCCCGTGAACGTGACCGCCGGTGCGGATGCCGCCCTCTACCTCGAACCCCAGCCGGGCGTCGATTATCAGGTCAAAGCCGGGGACGACCTGCTGCTGCGGTTGCCCCCGGAGGCGAGTGTCGAACTCCAACTCACCAGCAGCGAACCGCACAATATCCATATCGATTTCCCGGATGTAACGATCGATGAAGAAGCCACCAGCCAGGTAGTTACCCTCGGTGGCGGTGCAGCCCGTATGTACTTGGAAGCCGCCGATAACATCGTGGTGACATCCAGGGCGGAGCGCTGGCAGACAGTCGAAGAATTTGGGTTCGGGATGGGTGATTTCGAGTTCCCCCGCATCCCCGAGATTCCCCCATTGCCGCACCTGCCGCCTGATTTCAACGAACGCATCAACCGCCGGGTGACCCTGGCAATGGAAAAGGCACAGCGCCATGCCGAGGCGGCCGGGAAGAGGGCTGAGATCAAAGTGGAAGCAGCCTTGCGCCGGGCGGAAGCAAAAGCGCGGGCAGCCGAACAGCGCGCCCGGCGCGCCAACGTCAACTTGAAAATCGGCCGCTGGGACTGGGACCTGACCCCGGGAAAATTCACACCGACCGGAGGCCACCCGGTGAGTGACGAGGAACGACTGACCATCCTGCGCATGTTGCAGGAGAAGAAGATATCGCTGGACGAGGCCGAAAAACTGCTTTCGGCGCTCGAAGGCAAAGGAGTGACGCCATGACCGACCAGGAACGCAACCAGGTTCTGAAGATGGTGGAAGAAGGCAAGATCAGCGCCAACGAGGGCTTGCGCCTGATCCGGGCGCTGGAGGAGAACGCGGCCGAGGAGCAGATCGAGGCGGTCGAGGCGGCTGCCGGTCCCTGGTCCGAATCGCAATCGGACCCGGAGATCACCCGCCGGATCGAGCGGTTGCGCAGCCACCTGTGGCAGATCCCGCTCTGGATCGGGATCGCGACCGTCATCCTGGGCGGATGGCTGGTGTACGCCGTGATGCGGAATACGGGCATGGGCTTCTGGTTCTATTGCTCCTGGCTGCCATTCCTGCTCGGTGTCCTGTTGCTGGCGACAGCCTGGGGCAGCCGCACTGCCAGGTGGCTGCACGTGCGAGTCAAACGCAAGGCCGACCGGGAAGGGCCGAAGAACATCGCCCTCAGTTTCCCGCTCCCGCTGCGCCTGACCAGTTGGGCGGTGCGGACCTTCGCCCATAACTTGAAAGACTTGGAAAAGACCGCAGTGGATGAAGTGGCGCAGGCCCTCGAGCAATCGGTCAACTCGGATGCCCCCCTGTACGTGGAGGTGGACGAGGCCGGCGACGAAGACGTAGAGCACGTCCAGGTTTATATTGGTTAATCCTCCACAGTCACGGACGCGAACAGGAAGGAGGCCGACATGGCCAGCACAGAAGAACGAATGAAAATCCTGAAGATGATCGAGGAAGGAAAACTCAGCGCAGAGGAAGGCGCCAAGTTACTGGCAGCGCTCAGCGCCGGTCGCGGCGGCCCAGCCTTGTCTTCTCTTGGCGGGGCGCGCTGGCTGCGGGTGCGGGTGACCGACCTCGGGACCGGCCGCACCAAGGCGACGGTGCAGATCCCCATCAGCCTGATGGAAGCCGGGATGAAGATCGGCGCCCATTTCGCCCCGGAAGTTGCGGGCGTGGACATGAACGAAGTGATGAGCGCCCTGCGCGCCGGGATGACCGGCAAGATCATCGATGCCAAGGACGAGATCGACGGCGAACACGTGGAGATCTTTGTGGAGTAAACCGTCTTTCGGCCAGGGATTGACCTGGCCGCCGACTCACAGTATCGACCCATAACCAGGCAGCGCCGCTCTAGCGGGTGGCCGGAGGAAGGCCGGGGAATCCACTCCTTTAACTGGCATGGTTGAGGAAACTGCTCCCCGCCGCCCGGATGGTAAATGCAAGAAAGGTATCTTATGTTCAAAAAGGCTCCAGTCCTAACGCGGACCCTGGTCATCCTGTTGTTCAGCATGATCCTGGCGAATATCGGTGGAAACATGTGGGGGCCGTTGCTGCCGCTCTACGTCCAGGACCTGGGCGCGGATGTGGCGCAGGTCGGCGTATTTTTCACCCTATCCATGATCGCCCCGCTGCTCTTCCAGATCCTGGGCGGCTGGCTGTCGGATGCCATCGGCCGCGTGCAGGCGATTGCCATCGGCAGCCTGGCGGGAACCGCCGGCTACATCATGTTCGCTGTTGCACCCTCCTGGGGCTGGCTGCTCCTGGCCATGGTCGGGCTCTCGATGGCCTCCTCGTTCGTCGGGCCAAGTTTCCAGGCGCTGGTCGCCGAAGAATCGAGTGAAGAGAACCGCGGGCGTGTCTTCGGCATCGTGCAAGGCGCATTCCTGATCGTGGGCGTGATCGGCGCCCCGCTGGGCGGCCTGATCGCAGATAAACATGGTTTTCGGATGATGTTCATCGTGGCGGCTTTCCTGTATGGCATGGCCACCCTGGTGCGCCTGCTGATGGCGCGCAGGATCCGCCAGGCCGAGCAGAAGGAATCGACCGCCCCGCGCGAAAAACCGACCTTTGCCCACCTCAAGAAGAGCCTGCTGGCGATCTTCGGGTTGATTACTGCCGGGGGGATCGTCACCTGGATCTTCATCTCGGATGGGGTCGGGGACGTGACCTTCAGCATGGTCGGGAACCTGTTCCCGCTCTTCATGAACAATATCAAGGGTCTGTCCATGACCCAGATCGGCATCCTCGGTTCGGCGGCTTCGGTTGCCGCCATGGTCTTCATGGCGTTGGGTGGCATGCTCTCGGATAAATATGGCGAGCGCCTGGGTATCGTGCTCGGCAATCTGCTGGTCGGCAGCGCCATTTTCATGATGTTGAATGTCAGCGAATTCCCCCTATTCATCGCGGCCTGGGCGCTGCTGGGCATCGGGCAGGCGCTGGTCGGCCCGGCCTACAACTCGCTGATCTCGAAGGTCGTCCCACAAAACCTGCGCGGTACGGCTTTCGGCCTGTTTTCAACCAGCCTGGGATTGATCTCCCTGCCTTCACCGTACATCGGGGCGGCATTGTGGCAGAAGTTCGGACCGCGCCTGCCGTTCTATATCCCGCTGGCGACCATGATGGTCATGCTGCCGGTCATCTGGTTCAAGTTCCGCCTGCCGAAGGCAGCCGATGCCGGGCCGGCGCCGGTCGTCCCGGTTGTCGACGAACCTCAGGCCACTCCGGCAGATTGATGGCAGGGCAGCGATATGGCAAGGCGGATTCTTATCCTGAAAGGCAGCCCGCGGGCCGGTGGAAACAGCGCCGCCCTGGCAGACCGGGTTGCGGATGGCGCACGTGAGGCCGGGGCGGAAGTGGAAGCGGTCTTCCTCCACGACCTCGATATCCGTCCATGCGATGCCTGTGATAACTGCATCGAGACCGGCGGGGTCTGCATCATCAAGGATGATATGCAGTCCATCTACCAAAAACTGCTCAGCGCCGATGCCATCGTCCTGGCCAGCCCGGTCTACTGGTTTACCATCAGCGCCCAGTTGAAGGCCTGCATCGACCGCTGGTACGGTCTTCAAACTGCAGGTTGGAAGCAACTGGCAGGAAAACAGGTCGGTGTCGTATTATCCTATGGCGATACCGACCTGTATTCTTCCGGAGGGATTAACGCCATCCACACCATCGAAAGTATGTGCCGTTTTCTGCGGATGGAAATCGTCGGCATCGTCCATGGCACTCTTATGGACGTCGGCGATGCCGCGAAGCATCCGGAATTCATGGAACAAGCCTGTCAACTCGGAAGACACCTTGGTGCAGGAAAGGACAAAAATGACTCTCACTGACGAAAAGGGCAAAGCGCCAAGCGGAATGTTTGGATTCATCGTTGTTTGGATCGGCCAGATCATCTCCGTCCTGGCATCCAGCATGACCGGTTTTGGGCTTTCGATCTGGATGTACAAGCAGACCGAAAGCGCCACGGCCATGGCCGGCATGCAGGTGGCCTTCATGGTGCCGTTCCTGGCGCTCTCCCCCCTCGCCGGGGTGATGGTGGACCGCTACAACCGGAAATTGATGATGATGATCAGCGACCTGGCGGCGGTACTCGGCACGGGCTTCCTCCTGGTGATGTATGTCACCGGAAACTTGCAATTCTGGCACCTCTACATTACTGCCGTCTTGAACGGCCTGGGGAACACCTTCCAGTGGCCGGCCTATTCGGCGGCCATCAGCACAATGGTGCCGAAGAAACACCTGGGCCGCGCCAACGGCATGATGTCGCTGGTGGAGGCCGGACCTGGCATCCTGGCGCCCATGCTGGCCGGTGTGATCCTGGCCATCCCGAACATTGACGGCATGGCCTGGATCCTGGCGCTCGACCTGATCACCTTCTTTGTTGCCATCGGCGCGCTGCTTGTTGTCCATGTGCCTCAGCCGGAGAAGACCGTTGAGGGTCAGAAGGAAAGCGGCAGCATCTGGCGGGAAGCCGCATACGGTTTCAAGTACATCTTCCAGCGCCCCAGCCTGCTCGGCCTGCAATTGACCTTTTTCCTGGGCAACCTCTTCGGCGGCATCCAATGGACCGTGTTCGCGCCGATGATCCTGGCGCGCACCGATCAGAACAGTCTCATCTTCGGCTCGGTGCAGACCGCCGGCGCGGTCGGCGGCGTGATCGGCGGGGTTCTGATGAGCGTATGGGGCGGCACGAAGAAGAAAGTCCACGGCGTGCTGGCGGGGCATTTCCTGATCGGGATTTCCGGGATGCTGCTGGGCATCGGCGCCGGCCTGCCTCTCTGGATTCCGGGCGTCATCCTCGTGAACCTGCTCGTGCCGTGGATCAATGGTTCCAACCAGGCTATCTGGCAATCGAAGGTCGCGCCCGACCTGCAGGGACGCGTATTCTCCGCCCGCCGTCTCATTGCCTGGTTCGCCAACCCGGTCTCGCCCATGATTGCCGGGCCGCTGGCCGACTTCGTGATGGAACCGGCCATGCGCACGGAGAGCGGCCTTTCCAACGCTTTCTCCTGGCTGGTCGGCGCCGGACCGGGAGCCGGCATGGGCCTGCTGACGGTTTTCGCCTGCCTCGGCGTAGCCCTGGTCGGGCTGGTGGGATACTTCATCCGCCCGATCCGCGAGGCGGAAAGCATCCTGCCCGATCACGACCAGTTGTCGAAGGTCGGTGCAGATGCCGGCGCCTGATAACCCGCTGGATTTGTTTCATCGAGCGCCCCCTTGGATACAGACAGGAGACATGTCATGGAAAAGAAACTTGCGGAATTGAAGACTATCTTGGCCGAGATAACCGATCTGGGACAGGCAAGCGCAATCCTGGGTTGGGACCAGCAGACTTACATGCCGCGCGGGGCGGCCGAGGCGCGCGGCAACCAGCAGGCGCTGCTGGGCCGCCTCATCCAGGAATGGTCCACTTCACCGAAGTTGGGCAAGTTGCTGGACCAACTGAAACCCTATGCCGAAAGCCTCGACCCGGATTCGGATGATGCGCGCCTGATCCAGGTTTCGGCCAGGGATTTTGCCAAGGCAACCTGCGTACCCACCGAGTTTGTGGTGGAATTTACGAAAGTGACCACTGCGGCCAACCAGGCCTGGGTGGAAGCCCGTCAGAAATCCGATTTTTCCATCTTCCGTCCGCACCTGGAAAAGATCGTCGGACTCCGCCGCCGCTATGCCGGTTTCTTCCCGGAGGCTGGGCATCCTTATGACGCCCTGCTGGACGATTTCGAACCAGGGATGAAGACCGATGATGTCAAGGCGATCTTCACGGCCCTCCGTCCGCAGCAGGTGGAGTTGATCAAGGCCATCGGCGCCAAACCCCAGGTGGACGATTCTTTCCTGCGCCAGCCGTTCGACGAGAAGAAGCAATGGGATTTCGGTGTGGAGGTGATCACGAAGTTCGGCTACGACTGGAACCATGGGCGGCAGGATAAAGCGCCTCACCCATTCACAACAGCGTTCGGTTACACCGATGTTCGCATCACCACCCGCGTCGATCCCAACTTCCTCAATCCGATGCTGTTTGGGACGATGCACGAGTGCGGTCACGCCCTCCACGGTCTGGGCTTTGCACCGGCGCTGGACCGCACCGGCCTGGACGGTTCCGCCTCGCTGGCGATCGGCGAATCCCAGAGCCGGTTGTGGGAGAACCTGGTGGGACGCTCGCTGCCCTTCTGGCAGCATTTCTACCCGCGCCTGCAGGAGCACTTCCCCTCCCAGGTCGGGAATGTTCCGCTGGAGAAATTCTACAAGGGCATCAACAGGGTCCAGCCGTCCCTGATCCGCGTCGAAGCGGATGAAGCCACATACAACCTGCACATCATGCTGCGCCTGGAAGTGGAGATCGCCGTCATCGAAGGGAAACTGGCCGTGAAAGATCTGCCGGAATACTGGAATACAAAGATGCAGGAGTACCTGGGCATGACGCCTCCCAATGATGCCGCGGGCGTTCTGCAAGACATCCACTGGTCTTTTGGCGCTTTCGGCTACTTCTCCACTTACGCGCTCGGCAACCTGGTCTCTGCCCAACTCTGGGAGATGATCAACCGGGATATACCCGACCTGGCCGACCACGTGCGGGCTGGCAAGTTCGAAAGCCTGCTTGTTTGGCTGCGGGAGAAGATCCACCGCCATGGGCGGAAGTTCAAACCGCAGGAACTCATGCAGAAGGTTGCGGGTTCCAAGATCGACCCGGCGCCCTATGTACGCTATCTCAGGACCAAATACAGTGAGATCTATGGCTTGTAGCATACCGCGCGAGCCGGTAACCATGAGTCGGGAATATCCTGGTATGCTGTGAATGCGCATGGAGAGGAGAATGCCATGTCGGAAGAAACCGCCAATAATTCATTCGCTGTTTCGCAGCCAGCCCGGCTGAGAGTAACCAACATCTGCGGCTCGGTGACAATCCTTCCGGGAGTGGATGGCGAGATCAAGGTTGCCGCGGTCAAGAGGAATGATTCGGGTAATGCCGATCGGACCCGCGTCGAGATCGGCCAGGACGCTGATGGCCGGGTGATGATCAAGACCCATTACGACCACGATTACGGCCTGGAATGGCTGGCAGGATCACGTCCCTGCAAGGTTGATTACTCAGTCCATGTGCCGGAGGGTTGTTCCATTGAGGCGCGCACGGTCAGCGCTACAGTCAAC
>VGNO01000023.1 GCA_016865985.1 Chloroflexota bacterium
CGGGCGGCGCCCAGGTTGTCCGTTGCAGGCGGCCGGCGATGAGTTGCCCCATCAGCCCGAAAGCGCCCAGGCTGATGAAGGTCAGGTGGCGACCGCTGGCCGGGCTGACGGCGCAGACCGGGATGACGGCCAGCAACATGCCGGCCGCCCAGAAGCGCGCCGCCGGGTCCGCCTGGAACAACGGTTTCAACAGCGCCCCGATGAAGACCAGCACGCCGACCGAGATCGACCACAGGATGGTCTTGGCCCCGGTGGAGAGGACAGTATAGACCACCGGGTCCGGCAGGATCCACTGACCCATCAGCAGGAAGGGGGCGCGTTCGACGACCGCCAGCAGGAAGGTGAGCGGCTCCTGCCAGGGGCTGAGGTAGAAACCCGAACCCAGCGCCCCAAAACCGGCCAACTGGTAGAGCGCCAGCCAGGCGCCGGCCACTGCCAGGTAGGGCAGGAAGGAGAATATCCGCCTGCGCCAGGGGCCTTTTTCCAGGAAGACGATGTAGGCCAGCAGGTAAGCGCCGGCGGCGGCTCCGGTCTCGGCTGAGAGCAGGCCGAGGGCCAGGCTGGCCGCGGCCAGGTAGGGAGCGGGACGCCAGCCGTCCCTGCGCCAGCGGTCGTGGAAGGTGACCGCCAGCACGCCGAAGAGGGTCGTCAGGAGCAGGTTGCGGGCGGCCAGCGATACCACGCAGCCGATGTGGGCGGCGCTGAGGGCGAACAGGATGGCGGCCAGCCCGCTGGAGGGTGTGACGCCCATCAGGCGCCGGTAGAGGTGGACCGCCGCCAGGCACAGCACGCCATACAGCAGCAGGCTGTGCAGGCGCATCAGGGGGTTGGAATCCGGCCAGAACTGGTAGTCGAGCCAGAGCGAGATGACCGAAAGCGGGCGGAAGAAGATGATGCGCGCTTCTTCATACGTCCACCAGGGGAAGATGCCGCGCTCCATCATGCCGGTATTGATGGCCGGGTCGAGGAAAACATAGAGCCGGTGGACGAGGGCGGATAGCGGGTTCGAAAGGATGGCGCTGCGCTGGAGCAGGTCGTCCGACGGTCCCCAGCCCATCCATAGGGTGGGGATGCCGAGCGCCATGCCGAGCAGCGCGGCGACCAGGGGGAGGCGGGGGTGGACCAGGAAGGCTTTCAACCTGTCCGCGGGCGGGATGCGGCGTGGGGTTCTTCTCATCGATGGGTGCAGGGGCGTTCTGGATTTCCCCAAATTATAGACGCCCCCGGAGAAAATCACAATGCGACAAAGGTCGAGGCCCAGGGTGTTCTCAAAGTCGGCTTTCCTCATCCTGTGTCGTTGAGAGACCGGCATCATAAAAAAGACGCTCTCGATAACGAAAGCGTCTTCTGGCGGGGAGGGCGGGATTCGAACCCGCGGCCGAGGTTTAAGCCCCGGCACTCACTTAGCAGGCGAGCCCAATCGGCCATCTCTGGCACCTCCCCAGGTTCAATTGATAATGTCCATCCCCAGCGGAGGGAGAGGGATTCGAACCCCCGGTGACTTGCGCCACGACTGATTTCAAGTCAGTTGCCTTAAACCACTCGGCCATCCCTCCGGGCGGGTGTGATTTTACCATAAGTTTCCAGTCGCCAGCCGGACCGGGAGCGGCTGTTTCGATGGGCTTTTTTCAACCGATGAGAGCGCAATGTTCGTGGAGAAAAAACATTGGGTTTCTTTGCGCTCGCCCGCCCCCGATCCGTGGAGGTTGCGTGCTCTGTGGTAATAATCCAGAAGAAACCGAGAAGTTAGCCGCTTCCGCGGTTTCCGCCCGGCGGTGGTTTATAATTGCCCCAGACATTTCCAGGAGAACCTTATGCTTCGTGTTTACAATACCCTGACCCGCAAGAAGGAAGAATTCCAGACCATCGAACCCGGCAAGGTGCGCATGTACGTCTGCGGTGTGACCGTCTACTCCGATGCCCATGTCGGGCACGCCATGTCGGCGCTCGTCTTCGATATCATCCGCCGTTACCTGGCCCACCGCGGCTACGATGTCCGTTACGTGATGAATTTTACCGACGTGGATGACAAGATCATCGCCCGCGCCAACCAGAGCGGCGCCGACCCATTCCGGCTGGCGGAGGGCTACATCGACGATTACCGCCGCAACCTGTCCGACCTGAATGTGCTGCCGGCCACTTCCAACCCGCGCGCCACCCAGACGATGGACAAGATCGAGGCCATGATCCAGGGACTGGTGGACAAGGGCTACGCCTACGCCCCCGGCAATGGCGATGTCTACTTCCGGGTCACGAAGGACAATGATTACGGCAAACTATCCGGGCGCAGGATCGAAGACATGCAAGCCGGGGCGCGCATCGAGGTCGGGGAGCAGAAGGAACACCCGATGGACTTCGCCCTCTGGAAGGCCGCCAAGCCGGGCGAACCGGCCTGGGACTCGCCCTGGGGCAAGGGCCGCCCCGGCTGGCACATCGAGTGCTCGGCCATGAACCTGGCCGAACTCGGCGAGCAGATCGACATCCACGGCGGCGGCAACGACCTGGTCTTCCCGCACCACGAGAACGAGATCGCCCAGTCCGAGTCCTACACCGGCAAACCCTTTGCCCGCTACTGGATGCACAACGGCATGCTGCAACTGGGCGGCGAGAAGATGTCCAAGTCCACCGGCAACCTGGTGACGATCAACGAGTTCCTCGAGACCCGCGATCCCGATGTGATGCGCATGTTGGTCTTGAACGGCAGTTACCGCGCCCCGCTTTCGTTCACGGACGAAGCGCTGGATGGCGCCGAGAAGGGACTGGAGCGGATCAAGTCCGGGCTGAAGCCGGCCGCCCCGTCCGCGCCCGGACTCGCCGCCGGGACCGCCGCGGCCCTGGTCACCCAGGCCGAAACCACCCAACAAGCCTTTGCCGAAGCCATGGACGACGATTTCAACTCCGCCGGGGCGCTGGGTCACATCTTCGACCTGGTGCGCGCCGTCAACACCGCCCGCGACGCCGGCGCGACCGCCGCCCAACTCGGACCCGCCCAGAAGACCCTGCGCGCCCTGACAGATATCTTCGGCCTGCGCCTGGGCGAAAAGACCGGCGCCGGCAGCGATGCCGACCGCTTCATCTCCCTGCTGGTCGAGGTGCGGACCGAGGCGCGCAAGCAGAAGAACTGGGCCATGTCGGATTTGATCCGGAACAGATTGAAAGACCTCGGCGTGACCATCGAAGACGGCAAGGATGGGACGACCTGGCATTGGTAATCCCCGCCAGATCGAATCGAAATCCCGGCAGGTCGAAACTGCCGGGATTTTTTCTAGTAGGAGAACTCCACCACTTCCTTGTCCTCGAACAGGTAGCGCAGGAATTTCTCATGTTTGCGGGGGGAACCGCTCAGGGCCCAGGTGCATCTCATGCCGTTGCCCTGTTTGATATGCTGGCCGTTGCGGATGAAAAGGCCGATCCTGCGGATCTCCTGTTCGACTGTTTCGATTTTTTCCAACCCCATCGGGTAGACCACTTCGTAGGTGGTCTCCTCCCGGATGCGGTCTATGGCGAACTCAAAGAAGGGGAATATCCACAACACAACCATGGCCGCCGCGACCACGATCCCGGCGGTCAGGTACTCGCCCACGCCGATGGCCATGCCCACGGCGGCGGTCAGCCAGATGGCGGCGGCGGTGGTCAGGCCGGTGATGCGGAAACCCTCGCGCAGGATGGCTCCCGCGCCCAGGAAGCCGATGCCGGTCACGATGTTGGCCGCGATGCGGGTCGGGTCGTTGTCACCGGCCAGGCGTTCCGAAAGTATTGTGTAGAGTGTCGCCCCGGCGCTGATAAAGATCAACGTGCGGAACCCGGCCGATTTGTCGCGGAATTCCCGCTCCAGCCCGATCAAGCCTCCCCCGGCAATGGACAACAGGATTTTTATGAGATCTTCGATATAGAATTCCATACTTCACCTCGTGGGAAAAATAAGCATATTACCCCATCTTCCCCGTCAGGTAGGAGTCGGTCAGTTCCTTCTCCGGCCGGGTGAACACTTTATCCGTCTCGCCGAACTCCACCAGTTCGCCCAGCCAGAACAAGCCGGTGAAATCGGAGACGCGCCCGGCCTGCTGCATGTTGTGCGTCACGATGACGATGGTGTAGGCCTGTTTCAATTCATGGATCAGGTCCTCGATCTGGCCGGTGGCGATCGGGTCCAGCGCCGAGGTGGACTCGTCGAAGAGGATCACCTCCGGCCGCACGGCGATGGCGCGGGCGATGCAGATGCGCTGTTGCTGGCCGAGCGAGAAGCTGAGGGCGTTCTGCTGCAATTGGTCCTTCATGTCCTCCCAAACCGCCGCGTCCCGCAGGCTGGTTTCGACGATGCGGTCCAGGTCGGCTTTTTTGCGCGCCAGGCCCAGGGTCCGTGGGCCGAACGCCACGTTGTCGTACACCGACTGGGGAAACGGGTTCGGCTTCTGGAAGACCATCCCCACCCGCTGGCGGAGTTCGGTGACGTTGAAGGCGGGGTCGTAGATATCGCGCCCTTCGAGCAGGACCCTCCCCTCGACGCGTGCCCCGGGGATGGGGTCGTTCATGCGGTTCAGGCAACGCAGGAAGGTGGACTTGCCGCAGCCCGAAGGACCGATGAGGGCAGTCACTTGTCGGGCGGCAATCTCCATGTCGATCCCGGAGAGCGCCTTCGATGGGCCGTAGAAGAAGTTCAGGTTGCGGATGCTGAAAACAGGTTTGTCGGTCACGGGGGTATTTTACACGATTCTGTCTTATAATTCGGGCGATGAAATTCACCATCCTCCTCGCCCTTTTTCTCGGTTCGTGGCTGGTTGCGTGCGCTACCCCTGCAGGGGGCGAGGGCGGCGGAGGGAATGCCTCCCCACCCGAAGCAACGGCATATATCGAAAACAAAGGTTCCGACACCATCGTCAACCTGGCGCTGGCGTGGGCCGAGGCGTACCAGGGCGGGCGTACCGGCATCCGCATATCGGTCACAGGCGGCGGGTCCGGCACCGGCATCGCCGCCCTCATCAACGGCACGGTGGACATCGCCAATGCTTCGCGCCAGATCAAGCAGGAGGAGATCGAACAGGCCCTCGCCAACGGCGTCGAACCGGTCGAGTTCGTCATCGCCCGCGACGCCATCGCCGTCATCGTCCACCCGGATAATCCCGTCACGCAGTTGACCCTGCGCCAACTGTCGGACATCTACAGCGGTACGATCAACAACTGGTCGCAGGTCGGCGGCGAGGACAGGCCGATCGTGCGTCTGTCGCGCGAGACCAACTCCGGCACGCACGTCTACTTCCTCGAAACCGTCCTGCGGCTGGGCGACAAGAACGACAAGACGCTCTTCTCGACCGACACACTGCTGCTGCCGTCGTCGGAGGGCATCATCAACGAGGTGCGCCAGAACCCCAACGCCATCGGCTACGACGGGCTGGGTTACGTGCCGGACGATTTGAAGATCATCGCCGTGGCCGCAATCGAGGGCGGTGATTATGTGCTGCCGATGATCAGCACCGTCAACGATAAGAGTTACCCTGTGGCGCGCGACCTGTACATGTACACCGCCGGCCAGCCCTCCAGCGCGGTGAAAGATTACCTCGAATGGATCCTCTCGGACGAAGCCCAGGAGATCGTGGCGGAACTGGGTTTTGTGCCGATCAAGTGACCCTCACCCCCGATCCCTCTCCCAAAAACGGGAGAGGGGAGAAGAGACTCATGGATAAATCCCACAACCCCCGAAAGACGGGAGCAGGCTGGCAGGAAATCTTCATCCCGCGCATGATAAAGGCCTGCGGTTATTCGGCCATCCTGTTCGTCGCCCTCATTTTTTTCTTCCTGCTGCGTGAAGGCCTGCCTACCCTCGGGGAAGTGGAAGCAGGGGCGCTCTTCGGCGAACGCTGGTATCCGATCGAGTCGTATTTTGGCATCCTGCCGCTGATCACCGGCTCGCTGCTCGTCACCCTCGGCGCGATGGCGATCGCCGTCCCATTCGGGATTGGAACCGCCGTCTTCATGGCCGAGATCGCGCCGCGCTGGATGCGGGAGGTGCTGAAACCGCTGGTGGAACTGCTCGGCGGACTGCCCTCGGTGGTGCTGGGGTTCCTCGGCATCCTCGTCCTCTCGCCGTACCTGCGCGTCTTCCTGGACCTGCCGACCGGCCTGACGGCCCTGGCCGGGTCGCTGCTCCTGGGCGGGATCGCCGTGCCGACCATCGTCTCGATCGCCGAGGACGCGCTGGACGCGGTGCCGTACAGTTACCGCGAGGCGGCCTGGGCAATGGGCGCCACGCGCTGGCAGACCATCTGGCGCGTGACCCTGCCCGCCGCCCGCTCCGGCGTGCTGACGGCGATCATGCTCGGCATCGGCCGCACCATCGGCGAGACGATGGCCGTGATGATGGTGACCGGCAACGCGCCCGTCCTGGCCCTGGCGCTGACGAGCATCTTCCACCCAGTCCGCACGATGACTGCCACCATCGCCGCCGAGATGGGCGAGGTGGCGAACGGCAGCGTCCACTATCACGTGCTGTTTTTCATCGGGCTGGCGCTGTTCGTCATTTCGTTGATCGTCAACGTCGCCGCTTCGTCGGTGGTGTTCAAGTCGAAGAAGCGGGCTGAGAGGGTGTTGTCGTGAATATTCACTCGAGGAGAGAATATGCAAATCGCTTACTACGATGAATCCGGCGATGATGGTTATCCAAAATATTCATCCCCATTCTTCATTTTGACGGCTCTATATATTAGTTATCTCAACTGGAGACCAGCATTTGACACAATTGTAGAATTCCGGAGGAGTTTGAAAATTTCTTTCGGAATACCAATCCGCATGGAACTACACACAAAACATTTCTTGCTTAATAAAAACCCCGATGAGAAGTTGGGGTTGTCCGAGATTGATCGTATTACAGTCGCGGATTTATTTTGCGACTTAATTGCTAACCTCAACGTTAAAATCATCAATGTGGTTATTGTCAAACCCCGCATTAGAAATAGCAATTATGAGGTTCTTGATACCGCTTTAACTTACTCCATCCAACGTATTGAAAATGATTTGAATCCGTCACGGAATCCAGACCAAAAATTCATGATCATCACAGATGCTGGTAGAGTGGGGAAGATGTGCCATACAGCCCGAAAGATTCAGAGAATCAACTTCATTCCCTCGAAATTCAAGCCAAGTTCTTACCGAAAGGAAGTTTTATCATTGATCGAAGATCCTCTTCCTAAAGATTCCAAAGAATCCTATTTCATTCAATTGGCTGACCTAATCTCCTTTGTGGTTTACTTGCGTTCAATCGATATAACGAAGATAGGCCATTACCCCGCTCGCCTACCGGCATCAATATCACCTGCGAAAATTGATGAGTGGTTGGAACGACTAAAACCTGCTCTCAACTTGCAAGCTTCCAGCAAAGATCCATTCGGAATTGTGTATTACCCGCAATAAAAACACCACCTACGGCGCATTCGCGCTTTCAGTGGTTCATTACAACTATACAACTTTCATGAATTATAGTCAAGTGCCTGACAAATTAGGTTTTCGAGTCAACATTGAGCATTACGTAGAGATTCCTGCAGTATTTATTCCTAATTGATAGGAGCGAAACAATGAAAGCCACTCAAATCCTCATGGAAGAGCGCCAGGTCATCCTGCGCGACATCGCCGCGCTGGAAAAGGCCGCCGGGAAACTGGAAGCCGGCAACATGCGCGCCGGCTTCTTCCTCGACGCGGCCGAGTTCATCAAGGGCTTCGCCGACGGCTGCCACCACCGCAAGGAAGAGGGCGTGCTGTTCGTGGCGATGACCGCCCACGGCGTGTCGCAGGAGGGCGGCCCGATCGGCGTCATGCTGGCCGAACACGAGCAGGGACGCGTCTTCACACGCGCCATGCGCGCCGCCGCCGAAAAACCGGAGGCAGGCGATCGGTCCGCAAGCGGGGCGGTGATCGCCAACGGGCGCGGGTATGCCGCGCTCCTGCGACAGCATATCACGAAGGAGGACCGCATCCTCTTCCCGATGGCCGGCCGCGTCATCGCGGAGGCCGAACACGCGAAGATTGACGCGGACTTCGAGCGCGTCGAACACGAGGAGACCGGCGCAGGCGTCCACGAAAAATACGAGGCGCTGGCGGAAAGGCTGGAGAGTGAAGCGAACGCTTGACCGGGACCTGACCCAGCGCCTCGGCTTTTCGCTGCTGACGCTGACGGCGCTCGTGACCGTCGTTCCCATCGTGGCGGTGATCGCCTACGTGGTCAAGGAGGGCGCGCCGGCCATCTCGTGGGAGTTCCTGTCGGCCATGCCGCGCGAAGGGATGCGCGCCGGGGGCATCCTGCCGGCCATCGTCGGCACGTTCTACCTGACGCTCGGCACGGCGGTCTTCTCGGTGCCGCTCGGCATCGCCGCCGCCATCTACCTCTCCGAATATGCCCGCGAGAACTGGCTGACGCGCCTCATCCGCATCGCCATCATCAACCTGGCGGGCATCCCCTCGGTGGTCTACGGCCTGTTCGGGATGGGACTGTTCGTGCTGTTCCTGAAGTTCGGCACCAGCATCCTGGCCGCCTCGCTGACGCTCTCGATCATGACCCTGCCGGTCATCATCAGCGCGTCGGAGGAGGCGCTGCGCGCCGTCCCACAATCGTTCCGGACCGTGAGCGTGTCGCTGGGCGGGACGCGTTGGCAGACCATCCGCCGCATCGTCCTGCCGCAGGCGCTGCCGGGAATCCTGACCGGGGTCATCCTCGGCCTGGAGCGCGCCGCCGGGGAGACGGCTCCCATCCTGTTTACCGGCGCGGCCTTCTTCCTGCCGCAACTGCCAAACTCGCCGATGGACGCCACCATGGCGCTGCCCTACCACCTGTTCGTCATCTCCACCCAGGTTCCCGAAATGCCATTCCAGATCCAGTACGGCACGGCGCTGGTGTTGATTGCCTTTGTCTTGGGAATGAATATTATTGCTACTGTTATCAGGTCCAGAGCAAGAGCAAAGAGGCAATGGTAATTGCATGACCATGGACGATGGACGATAGATATTGGTGGTTGCTAAATGTCTTGGAGGTTGAATGGCTTACAAATTCGAACAACTTGATGTTTGGAAAATGGCGTTGGAGTATGTGGATGAAAGCTACGCGCTCGCAGAGAAATTGCCACGCAGTGAAGATTACAACATCAAATCGCAGATCGTCCGTGCCGCCACTTCTATTGCCCTCAACATTGCCGAAGGCTCGACTGGACAGACTGATGCCGAGCAAGCGCGTTTCTTGGGCATGGCAATCCGCTCTTTGATCGAAACTGTTGCCTGCCAACATATCATTCGTCGGCGACGATATTTGAGTGACAACTCGGCCTTGGATTCCGCCTACTCCAAATCTCAGACTCTGGCGCGAAAATTACAGGCATTCCGGAAATCCCTTGCGCCTGCCTCGGGGCAGATTCGAGAAGAGCAAACCCCCTACACGGTCAAAGCGGATGATTTTTAGCACTCATCGTCCATCGTCTATCGTCCATCGTCCATCGTCAATGACCTATGAACAAAATCGTTATCGAGAATCTGAATTTGCAATACGCCGACGGGACCGAATCCCTCCGCGACATCAGCCTGAACATCCCGGCCAACGCTATCTCGGTGCTATTCGGACCGGCGGGCGGCGGCAAATCGTCCCTGTTGCGCTGCCTCAACCGGCTGAACGACCTGACCGAGGTACGGGCGGTTTCGGGCCGCATCCTGCTCGACGGCGCGGACATCCTCGACCCGAAGACGGACGTCATCGCATTGCGCCGGCGGGTGGGAATGGTCTTCGCCCGCCCGGTCACCCTGCCGCTCACCATTCGCGGCAACCTGACCTACGGCTTGGAACTGGCGGGCGAGAAGCGCAAGTCCCGGCTCGACGAGGCCGCCGAACACGGACTCAAACTGGCCGCCCTCTGGGACGAGGTGCGCGACCGGCTCGACGACCCGGCGATCGCCCTCTCCGGCGGGCAGCAGCAGCGGCTGTGCCTGGCGCGCGTCCTGGCCCTCCAGCCGGAGGTCATCCTGCTCGACGAACCCACCTCAGGCCTCGACCCCATCTCGACCGGCAAGGTGGAGGCCGCTCTGCAGGAACTCAAGAAGGAGTACACGATCGTTCTCGTCCCGCACTCGGTCCAGCAGGCCGCCCGCACCGCTGACTTTGCCGCCTTCTTCCTGCAAGGCGAATTGGTGGAATGGGCCTCCGGCAAGGAATTATTCACCCATCCGAAGGTCAAGCGCACCGAGGATTACATCGAAGGCCGGTTCGGGTAGGGGGATGGTGTGTCACTATTTCGCATGATAGATGTATGGTCATTATGCAGGCTTGAAGGCTTGCAACCTCGAGAACCGGCTTCCCTCTTCATCCGCCCCGCCGACAAACGCACCGAAGATTACGTCACCGGGCGCTTCGGATAAACGACCGTGAAAATGGTTATAATCGAATGAAACCCGCCAAGATAGAGGTACATATGCGTAAAGCATTCGAAACCGAGTTGCAGCAGGTAAAGGATGAAGTACTGGTACTGGGGAGCATGGTCGAGCAGGCTGTCCTGGATTCGGTCGAAGCCCTGAAAAAACGGAATATCGATGCCTCGCGCAGCATCCTCGAGACCGACAAGCGCATCAATCTCAAACGCTTCGAGATCGAAAGCCAGTTGATGGTGCTGATCGCCACCCAGCAACCCATGGCGCACGACCTGCGCTTCCTGGCATCCAGCCTGGAGATCATCTCCGAACTGGAGCGGATGGGCGATTATGCCAAGGGCATTGCCAATATCAACATCCGCATGGGCGACCAGGCGCTGCTCAAACCGCTGATAGACATCCCGCGCATGGCGCAGAAAGGCGTGGACATGCTCCACCGCGCCCTGACGGCTTTCGTCAACGAAGATGTGGCAGCGGCGCGCGCCATCCCGGTGGAGGATGACGAGATCGATGCGCTCTATAACCAGATCTACCGCGAGTTGATGACCTTTGTCATCAGCGATCCCAAGACCATCGAGCGCGCCAACTGGCTGATCTGGACCGCCCATAACCTCGAGCGCCTGGCCGACCGGGTCACCAATATCTGCGAACGGACGGTCTTCATCGTCACGGGAGAAATGGTCGAGATCAGCGCCAGCGACGACGAGTTCTGGAAACAGAAGTAATCCGGTGGGTTGGAGTGAGGGCGGTTTTGGATACTATTTTGCCAGATGTGAGTTGGCCGATTTGCAGGAATTCCCTATACGATAAAAAAACCGGGCGGCTCATCAGCCGCCCGGTGCAGGACTACGGCAACTGCACCGCCGCCCGTACTTCCAGCATGGTCTTCTCGGCAATGCGCCGGGCGCGTTTTGCGCCGTCCTCCAGAACAGAATGGACCTGGTCCGGCCGGGCGGCGAGTTCGGCGCGTTTGGAGCGGAACGGTTCGAGCGCCTTGTTCAGGTTTTCAGCAAAGCGTTTCTTGCAGTCCACACAACCGATGCCGGCCTTGCGGCATTCGGCGTTGATCGTCTGCACATCTTCCTCCGGCGTGAAGGTCTTGTGCATCGTATAGACGTTGCACACATCGGGGTTGCCGGGGTCAGTGCGTTTCATGCGCTGGGGGTCGGTGACCATCTGCATCACGCGCAGGCGGGTTGCATCGGGATCAGCAGCCAGTTCGATGTGGTTGTCCAGGCTTTTGCCCATCTTCTCCTTCCCGTCGATGCCCAGCACCTTCAGAACTTCGGTGTTCTTCATCTGGGGTTCGATGAGCACGTTGGCGCTGTAGCGATAATTGAAGGAGCGGACGGTCTCACGGGCGAATTCAAGGTGCGGCGCCTGGTCGATGCCGACCGGCACGAGGTCCGATTTGTAGAGGACGATATCGGCGGTCATCAGCACCGGATAGCCGACCAACCCATAGTTGACATTGTTCGGGTTCTGGCGGACTTTTTCCTTGAAGGTCGGCAGGTCGGTCAATTTGCCGATTGGCGTGACCATCGAAAGCATGGTATGCAGTTCGGTCACCTGTGGGACGTGGGATTGGACGAATAAGATCGTTTCTTCCGGGCGGATGCCCACTGCCAGCAGGTCGAGCGTAAGGTCATAGGTGTTCTGCTTCAAATTGAGCGTATCCTCGACCGTGGTCAGGGCGTGCAGGTCCACAATGCAGTAGACGCATTCATAATCATCCTGCAGGGCGACATAGTTCTTGAAAGCGCCCAGGTAGTTTCCCAGGTGGGCGCGCCCGGTGGGGCGGATGCCGGAAAAAACCCGGCCTTTCTTCTCGCTCATTCAGCCTCACTGTATAATAGAGTATTAACCAACCCGAGGATCTCGCCGGGTTCGGCATGGCGCCCGGTCGCCAGTTTGGAATAGACGAGCCGGTCGTTGACGGTGACTTCGAACCTGCCGCCTTCTGAGGGTGTCAGGTTGAGACTTTCGATCTCCGGCTCGTATGCCTTGATCAACTCAGCTGCCAGGCCAACGGCCCGGTCGGTGTAATGTCAAACCGCGCAGTAAGTGATGTCGATCTTGAGCATCATGTGGGCCTCTTTCCGGGTTCCCGGCAGGGCAGGGATTTGGAAGATATCGTCCATCGGGCGCATCCTCGCAGGGATTATTGGCCGGGGCGCGGGGCGCGCTCCGGGACGGGAAAATTATACTGCCTTTTTGACCGGTTGTTCATATTCCCCGGCCGCAGATACCCTGCGCCGGAGGAGCCTGTCCCGGGCTTTTGTTTGACGCATGTCTACCTTGCATGTATAATCTTTGCTATTCCGCCCCAGTCGGGGCGTTGTCGAGGCCCAAAAAATGGCTCTCCGGGGCAACCTCCGCGATTTTACGATCACGCAACTCCTGAACCTCATCAACCTGGCTCGCAAGACCGGGACTTTGGTGGTCGAAAGTCCCAGCGAGACAGCCCGGGTCGCTTTCCGCGAGGGGAAACTGGCTTTTGCCCAGATCGGACAGGAGGATGGCAGCCTGGCCGGCATCCTGCATAAAGCGAATCGATTGACAGCCGGTCAGTTCCGCTCGATCCAGCAGCGCTCGCGCCAGGTCTCCGACAAGGAATTGGGACTGTTGTTGATCAACGCCGGTTATGTCTCGCAGGAGGAGATTCTCGCCAACCTCCAGCAGCATTTCACGGATGTCGTCCACAACCTGTTCACATGGGTGGAAGGGTTCTTCCACTTCGACAATGAGTTGTTGCCGCCCGACGACCGGATCAACGTCCGGCTCGACCTGGAGAATCTCATCATCGAGGGGTCGCGCCAGTTGCGGGAATGGGAACAGTTGCAGGACGAGATCCCCAGCCTGGACATGGCGCTCAAGTTCACCGACCGGCCAGGCGCCAACCTGCGCAATGTCAACCTGGGCGTCGAGGAGTGGCGCGTGGTGTCCTACATCAACCCGCGAAACTCCATCCGCCAGATTGCCAGCGCTACGAAAATGAACGACCTCGAGATCCGCCGCATTGTCTATGGCCTGCTGCAGGCCGGGCTGGTGGAGATCATCCGGCCGGAAGGCGCGCCGGCGCCGCCACCGGTGAGGGTTTTCCCGACCGAGGACAAGGAAGAACAGAAATCGCTGGTAAACCGCCTGATCAACCGCATCCGCTCGTTATAATGTTTCCGAGGAATGAACCATGCAGACCGTCAAAATGGTAGTGACCGGCCCCTTCAGCGCAGGCAAGACTGAGTTCATCCGTTCTGTAAGCGAGATCGATGTGGTCTCGACCGAACGGAAGATTTCCTCATCGGCCGAAAAGTTGATCAAAGAGGCGACGACGGTTGCAATGGATTTCGGTCGCATCACGGTGGACGAGGACCTCGTCCTCTACCTGTTCGGCACGCCCGGCCAGAAGCGTTTCGATTTCATGTGGGAGATCCTTTCGGAGGGGATGCTGGGTTTCATTGTCATGGTGGACAGTACCCGTCCCGAGACCTTCCGCGAAGCGCGTTCCATCCTCGAGACCTTCCGCGCCTATGCCCCCACTCCATATGTGGTGGCGGCCAACAAACAGGATAAGAAGGATGCATGGGATATCGACGATATGCGCCATGCCCTGCGTCTCGAGGCGAAGGTAAAACTGCTGCCCTGCACCGCCACCGACCGCGCGACTGTCAAGTCCGTGCTGCTTGAATTACTCTACAGTATCCTTTCTGAAATGGAGAACGGAGCGCACTAGCCCCTCCGTTGCCGGTCTCTAGCGTGTCATCTCTCACAACCGACCAGGGCATCGTCCATTACGAGGTATACGGTAGGGGGCGGCCGGTCATCCTGTTGCATGGGTGGCTCGGATCGTGGGGGCTCTGGCAGGAAACCATGGCCTTCCTGGGCCGCAACAATTTCCGCACCTATGCCCTCGATTTCTGGGGCTTCGGCGAATCCGGGAAAAAACGCGAGACCTATGCCGTCCAGGATTTCGTCGGCCTGGTCGACCAGTTCATGGACCGGCTGGGGATCAGCCGCGCCCCCCTCGTCGGTCACAGCATGGGCGGGACGGTCAGCCTGTCTGTAGCGGTCCAGTTCCCGGGTCGGGTCAGCAAGGTGACGGTGGTCGGCTCGCCGATCGTCGGCTCATCCCTGGCCTGGGCTTTGAAGATGGCCGGGCGGCGTCCCATCGCCTTCATGCTTTTCAACGTCATGGGTCTCTTCCGCAGCGGGATGAAGATCGTATCCCCCGCCATTTGCAGGGACCCGCGTTTCCCGGAGATGATGGACCGCGACCTGTCGCGCACCACCCTCGAATCCTTCCTGCTCAGCATCGCCTCCCTGCGGCGCACCGACCTGCGTCCCATGCTGGCGCAGGTGCGCATCCCCGCCCTGGGCATGTTCGGCGAGAAGGATAACATCGTCCACCCGATGCAATGGAAGCCGATGCTGGAGGGTATCCCCCGTGCCAGGATCGAGCATTTCCCAAAAGCCGGCCATTTCATCATGATGGATGAACCGGAGACTTTCAAGAACAGGTTGCTGTCCTTCCTGGACGAAGAGGACCCCGCCTGATGGACACGGTTACGCCCAACCCCTTTTATCCGAATCGAATGGGGCGCATCATCCTGCTGGCTATGGAGGAAGTCATCGGCCGGAACGGCCTGAATGCCGTGCTCAACCTGGCAGCGCTCCCGCGTTATATCGGCGATTATCCGCCCCACAACCAGGACCTCGATATCCCGTTCGATACCATTGCCCGGCTGCACAATGCCCTCGAGAGGAGTTACGGGCCGCGCGGCGGGCGCGGCCTGGCGCTGCGCGCCGGGCGCGCCTGCCTCAAGTACGGGTTGCGCGAGTTCGGTCCCGAACTGGGACTGACAGATCTCGCCTTCCGGCTCCTGCCTCTCCCGGCCAAGATCAAGGTTGGGAGCGAAGCCTTCGCCGGCTTTTTCAATCATTTCACCGATCAGCGCGTCCGCCTGGAAACTGACAGCCATTTCATCCACTGGGTCATCGAGCGCTGCCCATTGTGCTGGGGCCGCCAGACCGACAGCCCGGCCTGCCACCTGGCGGTCGGACTGTTGCAGGAGGCCCTGTACTGGGTCAGCGGGGGGAAGCATTTCAACGTCGAGGAGACTCATTGCATCGCGCGCGGCGATCCGGCTTGCAGGATCGTCATCGACCAGGTCCCGTTCGATACATGACGGATATGCTCAAGATCATCCTCCAGGCCCCCCATCCGATCCCGCCCTTCAACGAAGCCGCGCGCGACCTGCGCATCCTCAATAAACCGCTCTGGTTGAACCAGCGCGATCTCCTGGCGCCTTATGCCACCCGTGAGATGGAGCTCCCGCCCGGGGCGCGGCTGCCGGTGCTGCGCGAACCGATGCTCGTCTACCGCGACAACCTGTATTTCGACCAGTACTACATCCGGGAGTTCATCACAAAAGCCAGGATGGGCAAGCGCGCCGTGCGGGCCGCTTTTGCCGCTGAGGACTCCGCTTTCCGCGAACATGCCAGGCCGCTTTCCACTTCCTATACACCGGCGGGCAATGTCTACCTGGCGGACTTGTGGTATTACCCTGCGGGTCCGGTGGCGGATGTGGAACCGCTGGTGATCGACCTCCAGGCGCGCGAGATCGGCTATTACCACGTCCCCACGTACATGGCGAGCGAAAGCGGCGACCTGGTCTACCAGGTACCGATGCGGGCCATGATGGCGATCGACTGCTGGACGCATGTCTTCGTGGCCGATGGTGTGTTCGGGCTCTTCGCCCGGGGCCTGCGGTTCGAAACACGCCTGGACACGGACCTGGGTTATAAGTTAAAGATCCTGGGCAAAGCAATCTATGAGGGGCGGCAACTGCTCGAATGTTCGGAACTGGTGAAGGTCGGCAGGAATTGCGTCATCGACCCCACGGCGGTCATCCACGGCCCGACCACCATCGGCGACAATGTCACCATCAATGCCGGGGCGGTGATCGAGAACTGCGTCATTGGTTCCAATGTAAATATCTCGCAGGACTGCCAGTTGATGCTCTCGGTGGTCGGAGACGGCGCTTTCCTCCCCTTCCGCGCCGCACTCTTCATGACGACCCTGATGGAGAACAGCATGGTTGCCCAGAATACCTGCCTCCAGATGTGCGTTATCGGCCGCAATACCTTCATCGGGGCAGGGAATACATTTACAGATTACAACCTGATCCCGGCTCCCATCCGGGCGCGGGACGGCAACGAAGGGTTGGCTTTTGCCAACCGGCCGGTGTTGGGGGGTTGTGTCGGGCATAATTGCCGCATCGGGGCTGGGATGATCATCTTCCCGGCCCGCACCATCGAATCAGACGTGGTGCTGTTTGCCAACAAGGACCGCCGCATCATCGACCGGGATGTCCACTATGAGGATAGCGATCACCACCGCCTGAAGAATGCCAGCCGGCACCCGCGTCTATACCCGCGCCGCGGCGAAACCGGACAGAACACCTGGTGATCTGTCCGGCTGTTTCCAACCTCCAATACTACCCATTTCCCGCCATTTCCATTGGCATCCTGCATAAGTTGCCGGACACAATCCAACATCCTGTGGATCGTCTCTACAATACTGTACTGGCTTCTGTAAAGGGTCCAATCAACTCACCGCTGCGCCATCCCACCTGGGCGGCGCGTCTGTCCGTTCCTGGAGTTGCCAGAACGGACAGTTTGGCGTAAGATTACCCAGCCGGGACGGGCGGTTTGCACGCTCATCCCCCGACATGTATCTGCAATGGTGGCTGCGGCTCGTGATGATATAGTTGGCCTGACGGGGCTATCGTCACAGAACCGGGCTCCGTTGGTTTTCGATTTAACCCTGCGCCCGCCGGTACGGATTTTTCCAGCCGGGAAATGGAACGAGATCGAACGTCATTCACCGCCAGCGCGCCCGGAGAAAGGCGCGCCCAACAGCAGAAAGAGCCGGGAGGCCGATATGGGAAAAGCACGCCTGATGGTTGTTGAAGACGACCTGGACATCTCGAACATGCTGAAGATCTACTTCGGCAGCCTGGGATACGATGTGGATGTCGCCTCGCGCGGCTCCGATGCGCTCGAAAAGACGCGCCAGGTTCTGCCCCACTTGATCGTGTTGGATATCATGCTGCCCGATATCGATGGTTACGAAGTCTGCCGCACCCTGCGGACACACACGCGCACCAGCCACATCCCGGTCATCTTCCTGACCCAGAAGGATGAACGCAGTGACCGTTTGCAGGGCCTGGAACTGGGCGCGGACGATTACATCACCAAACCATTCGATATCGAGGAATTGAAATTACGGGTGCAGGGCGCCATCCGCCGCTCCGAGCGCGAGAGCCTCACCGACCCGCGTTCCGGGCTGCCGGCTGGGAGGCTGATCGAGGAGCAGTTGCGTCGCATGATCCGCGAGAGCGGCTGGGCTTACCTGGATGTCCGCATCAACCACTTCGATTCCTTCAAGGATGTCTATGGTTTCGTGGCGGCGGATGATGTATTGCGTTTCACCGCCATGTTGATGGGGGAGGTGGTGGACGAGGCCGGCACTCCCAACGACTTCATCGGCCATGCCGGCGGCGACAACTTCATCGTCACCACCTCCGAGAAAGCCTGCCTGGCGCTCCGCGAGCGACTCAAATCCCGCTTTGTCGCCGAGGTCCAGACTCATTACAATTTCATGGACCGCCAGCAGGGCTATATCGTGACCGCCAATGCGGAAGGCCAGCTCGAGAAGGCGCCCCTGATGAGCCTGGCAGTCGGCCTGGTAACGCCCAGCCAGCAGCCTTTTGCAGATATTCGTGAGATAACAGAAGCGGCAGCAGAAGCCCGGCGGCAGGATACACCGGGCAGCGCGCCGGCCAAAGGATAACCACAACCATGTTGCAAGGGCAGTCGGCGCTGCTGGCGATCGGGCTGCTCCTGACCGGCCTGGTTTTCTACCTGCTGGTCTGGGGCCTGCTCCGTTTTACCGCCCGCATCCCCCCTGCCGGGGGAAAAATGTCCTCCCGCCAGACCGGCGACTCATCCATTCACAAACATGCCATCCTGCTCGTCCGCCCGGGCGGTACGCTCGATTACCTGAACCAGGTAGCCCATGAGTGGTTCGACCTGCGCCAGGGCGAACAGCCGAACCTGGAGACCCTGGCGCGCCGCATCCAGCCCCGGGTGGATTTCCTGCAGTTATGCGCCAACGAAGGACAGGCGCGCTTCTCGCTCAACGGCCGGCCGGTGGACGGCATCTCCTACCTTGTCCCGGGCGGGGATGGGTGCCTGCTTCTAACCCTGCGCGCCCCCGACCTTTCCGCCGGTCTCGGGGAGACAGGCCCCGGTGTCCAGTCTGCCGCGTTGAAAATCCTGGCCGATTTCAGCGCGACGGCAGCCATCGAACAGGGCCTGGCGTCCGCCATCCGCAACGTACTGGAGAATATCGAGCGCCTGGTCCCATCCGAATTGTTGCAGGTGCAGGTCTGGGATGCGGTCGAAAAAAACCTGGCAGCCTACCGCCTCGCTACCGGCGCCGCCGGCGAACGTTCCCTGGAGGTTGCCAAGCCCCTGCCTCCATCCGGATATGCAGCCAGGATCGTCGCCGAACATCTCCCGCTCCTGGTGGCGGACACCCGCGCGGATGCCAGCGCTGAACCCGCAGCCATGGGACAGGCTGCGCCGCGTTCCTACATGGGGCTCCCGTTCATCAGCGGAGGGGAACTGGTGGGCGTCCTCGAAGTGGGACTGCCCGCGCCGGATGCATTTTCACAGGAAGACCTGGGACTCCTGCAACTGGTCGCCGGGCAGGCCGCGGCCGTCATCCGCAACGCCGCCATGCTCGAGGAAGAACAGAAACGCAGCGCCGAACTGGGTGGTTTGGCACACCTGGCGCAGGCCATCGGTTCCGCCCGCGACCAGCATGACCTCTTCAACCGCCTGGTCCAGAGCCTGACCCCCCTGTTCGATGTCGAAGTACTCGGGTTCCTGGTCTATAACGAAAGCCGCCGCTTGCTGGAGGCGCAGGCGCCTTTTGTGGGCATCCCGCCCCAAGTGGTGGAGTTGTACCACGTGCCGATCCAGCCCGGCAGTCAGGGTGAACAGGTCTTCCTCAGCCAGGAACTGGTGCTGGCCGCCAACGCGGCCGAGGACGATTCCTGGCAGGCGCTCGGTTTGCAGGATTTTGCCCGCGCCGCCAGCCTGCGCGACGCCGCCCTTGTCCCCCTTATCTCCGGCGGTCGCAGCCTGGGCTATCTACAGGTCTCGAACCACCGCACAGCCACCGCTTTCCAGGCATCTGAGATCCGCTTGTTGCACATCATCGCCAACCAGGCAGCAGCGATCATCGACAACGCCGCCCTGGTGCAGCAGGCGCGCCAGCGCGCCCAGCGCGCCGACGCCTTGCTCCGGATCGCCAGCCTGACCAGTTCCTCGGCCACCCTGGACGAGATCCTGCGTTTTGCCCTGCAGGAACTGGCGCGCATGTTGCAGGCCGACGCAGCGGCCATCTTCCTGCTGGATGAATCCCAGGGCATGCTGCGCCTGCACCCGGAATCGCTCTGGGGCGTGGATCCGGCCCTGGCCGAGCCAATCGCCCGCTTGTACGTGGACGACCCGCAGTTCCATTTCTCGGTCACTGGCAGCCAGCGTTCGTTCCTCTCCGGTCACCTGTCGGATGATAAACGCGTCCTGCCGCTCTACCGCCCGATCGTGGATGTGTTGAAGATCGAGTCGGCCATCGTAGTCCCGCTTGTCGTGCGTGAGCGCGGCATCGGTGAACTTATGCTTTCCAGCAAGAAGGGCGATTTTTTCAACAGTTACGACTTGCAGATCGTCGCCACCACTGCCGGGCAGCTGGCTGCGGCTGTCGAAGGCACCTCCCTGAGCGCCCAGACGGACGAGAACCTGCGTCGCCGGGTGGACCAGTTGACGGAACTCAACCGCATCAACCGCGAACTGAGCGCCGCTGTCGAACGCCGTCACCTGCTCCAGGTAGTCTACGATGAGAGCCTGCGGGCTGCCCGCGCCGAATGCGGCTCCATCCTCCTTTTCGCTCCCGGCCACGTCGGCAGTGAGTCGCCGGTCGTACAGGCTTCCCAGGGAGAGGAGCCGGTCGGCTTGCTGCTCCCGGCGGAGAGCCAGGTTTTCGCAACCGGCAAACCGCTGATCATCCCCGATTTCGAGGCGGGTGATTTCGAACCGCCGCATGAGGGGGTTGCATCGGCATTGCTGGCGCCCATTGCACACCGCGACCAGGTGCGGGGATTGATCCACCTGCATTCCAGCATCGCCGGCCGGTTCGACGACTCATCGCTCGAGATCATCCAGACCATGGCCTTCCAGGCCGCCATTGCCCTGGAGAACAACCAGCGTTTCCAGGACCAGCGCCAGCAGGGAGAAGCGCTGCACCGCCAGGTGGAGGCGCTTTCCGGTCTGTTACAACTCACCCGTTCTCTTGGGACGGAATTACCGCTGGAGGAATCCCTTGCAGGTCTAGCGCAGGGCATCCAGCAGGCCTCCCGGTTCCAGATGGTGCTCATCAGTGTTGTCGACCCCGTCACGGAGATGCAGCAACGGGTGGCAGGCGCGGGCATCCCGCCCGAGACAATGTCGGTCCTGAAATCCCGCCAGCAGCCCTGGTCGGCTTTGCAGCAACTTCTCCGGCCCGAGTTCAAACAGGCGGGAGGATATTTCATCCCGAATGACCGGACGCCGGTCGTCTCATCCGAACTCCAGATGGTCACACTGCTGACCGGGCCGGCGGCCGACGCCCCCAATGCCTGGAACCCGGAGGATACCCTGCTCTTCCCGTTGTTCGATGAACAGGAACAGCCGATCGGCTTGATCAGCCTGGACGCGCCCAGCAACGGGCTGCGCCCGGACCGGGCGGTCATGGAAACAATCGACCTGTATGCGGCCACTGTGGCCCTCGTCATTCGCGCCAGCCGCCGCCTGGAAACCTACCGCACCCAGGCCGAGACGATGAATGTCAGCATCCAGCGCCAGCAACAGTTCTACTCGGTCAGCCAGGGACACCTGCCGGTCATGCTCCACAAGGACCTCGAGCAGATGGTCTCCATCCGCAACATCGAGCGCCGCGCCCGCCGCCTGCGGGCCGGGCTGGAGATCACCGAGATCATCAACCGCCAGGTGGACGCCCAGTCAGCGCTGCTGGCGCTTGGCGCCGAGATGCTGACCCGGCTGGAGATGAGCGTATCGATCGTGGCCGAGAGCGGCGCCGAGGGACCGCGCCTGCTGCACGTGCTGGGCCAGATCCCGCGCGGCGTGAGCGCCGAGGCGCTCTTCGGCCAGCGCAACCCGCTGCGCCAGAGCCTCCAGACTGGAGAGACCCTGCTGGTGATGAACCTCGATGAAGATGAGACCTGGCGCGACACCCCGCTGCTCACCAGCCTGCACGCCAAGGGCTTCATCTGCCTGCCGATCATCCTGGATGAACAGCCAGTGGCCGGCATCCTGGCGCTCAGTCCTGAACCGATGGCTGCCCTGACCGAGGAGGACCGCCAAGTATATTACCAGATCGCCCGGCAGGTATCGATCATCCTCCAGAACATCGGCCTGCTGGGGGAGACCCGCCGCCGGTTGCGCGAAGTGAACTTGCTGCTCGATTTCAGCCGCCAGTTGGGCGGACTG
>VGNO01000024.1 GCA_016865985.1 Chloroflexota bacterium
GGTCTTCGATCATCTTTTGTCGTAAAATAGACATGGCTATATCTCCTGTGTGAAGTGGATTTCTACACAGGAAATATAGCCTGTTTTGATGATAAGAGACGCTGTTTCAGAATTTCGCCCCGCTATCGGACAGCCCCCTGCGCGAAGCGCTTAGTTCAACACGCGTTTATGCAGATCGCATAACTGCTTATGGACGGCATGAGATTAATCTCAGTATAGCACAGGCGGACAAAAGTAATCTAACAATAGCGCAACTTTCCAGCCGTCCGTTCGACGGGAGGGAAGCCGCCGGGAAGGTCAACGTTGCCAGACCGCGCGTGGAATGTGCATAAAGGACAGAGTAAGATACAAGCGTACCAAAAAGTCGTTACATACATAATCTCATCTGTGGTAAGATTGTGAACTAAGGATACCTGAAGTTCGCTTTGGCAGTGCAAACCACATCGGCTCATGGGATCGGAACCATGAGCCCTTTGTTTACCAGTTCTGGCGAAACAAACGGGTCCTCCACTTTTTTTCACTTGCCATAAGGAGGCAAAAATGTCAGAACGTATCACCGGCACGGTCAAATGGTTCAACGGCAGCAAGGGCTTCGGTTTCATCACCCGCGAGGACGGACCGGATGTCTTTGTCCACTACTCCGCCCTTCAGGGCGACGGCTTCAAGAACCTCGACGAAGGCCAGAAGGTCGAGTTCACAGTCGAGCAGGGTCCCAAGGGCCCGCAGGCCAGCAACGTGGTCGTCATCGGCTAGATCCATCGTGCAGCAACAAAATCCCCGGGATGAATATCTCGGGGATTTTTTGTTTATTTTGCATGGAGCGAGTCAACTGCCGCTTTCCCCATACAACTTGCGATGCACGACGCTCAATGCCCGCACCTGCTCGGCGGCATGGTATGACGAACGCACCAGCGGGGCGGCTTCGACCCACTTGAACCCGATCCCGCGCCCGTATTCGCGCAGTTCCTTGAACTCTTCCAGGGAGTAATAACGAGCGATCGGCAGGTGCTTCTTCGAGGGCTGCAAGTACTGGCCGAGGGTCAGGATGTCCACGCCCCAACTGCGCTGGTCGCGCATAACGGCTTTGACTTCCTCGATCTCTTCACCCAGCCCGAGCATGATGCCCGATTTCGTCAGCGCCTCGGGATCGAGTTTTTTGGCGTTCGAGAGCGTGGCGGCAGCCCAGGCGTAATTGTCCTGCGGCTGGACGTTTTTGAACAGGCGCGGCACCGTCTCGACGTTGTGGTTGAGGATCTCCGGGCGGGCGTCCATCACAATCTTCAACGCCTCGAGTGAGCCTTTGAAATCCGGGATAAGCGCCTCGATGGAACAGCCTGGCAGCAGTTGGCGGATGCGGCGGATGACCATGGCAAAGACCGGCGCGCCGCCATCCCGCCGGTCGTCGCGGTTGACGGAGGTGATGACGGCGTGTTTCAGGTCCATGGCTTTCACCGCCTGCGCCACGCGTTCGGCTTCGCCCCAGTCGAGCAGGCCCGGCTTGCCGTGTTTGATGTCGCAGAACTTGCAAGTCCGCGTGCAGATATCTCCCAGCATCAGGAAGGTGGCCGTGCCGGAGCCCCAGCACTCCCCCAGGTTCGGGCACATGGCTTCCTCGCAAACAGTGTGCAGCGCTTTCGAACGCATCAGGGTCTGCACCTGCTGGTAGGTCTCGCCGGCGGGGGCGCGCACCTTGATCCACTCCGGCCGGCGCAGCGGGGCAGTGTCCGTTTTCTGGGGATCGACCCGTTCGCGGGTTGGGATGACAGGCATGATTTCCTCTGTGGGGATTCTTCCGGGGCGTAATTCCAGGGTTGGTCCGGGCGTGCATGGTAACCCGGCTTATAGTTTCCTGACCTTCAAACGCAATCCTTCGACTTTGACGACCTCCACCCGGTCGCCTTTGTGGATCTTCCCGGACCCTTCGGCCAACACCGCGCTCCAGAGTTCCCCCGCCGCCTGGACCTGTCCGTCGGGGGCGATGGAGGTGCGGGCCACGCCGACCTGGCCGACCAGGCTTTCCTGCCCGGTGCGCACCGGGCGGCGCAGGGCGCGCAGGGCGAAACCCAGGATGACGGCGAAACTGGCCCCGGTCAGGATGGCGAGCAGGATGACGAGCGGCACCGAGACGCGTTGGAACTGGGGTGTGCCGGGCGAGTTGAAGAGTACCAGCGCACCGACGATGAACGAGCCCACCCCGGCAGCGGTCAATGCGCCGTGGGTGGGAGCCTTGATGTCAACGATGAACAGCACGAAGGCGATCAGTAGGAAGGCGATCCCGAACCAATTGACCGGCAGTACGCCCATGCCATAGGCGGCCAGCGCCAGGCAGACCGCCCCGATGAACCCGGCCGCCCAGCCGCCGGGGCTGGAGATCTCGATCAGGATGGCCTGAACGCCAATCGAGAGCAGCAGCACAACGATGTTGGGGTTGGTCAGCATCATCAACAATTGCTCGATGAGCGTCATTTCGACCGTCTCCACCACCGCTCCTGCCGTATCCAGGACGACTGTCTCGCCGCCGACCTCGACCTGGAAACCATCCAGTTGCGCCAGTAATTTGTCCACATCTTCGGCAATAAAATCCACCAATCCCGCCTCGAGCGCTTCGCCGGCCGAGACAGCCACAGCCTGCTCGATGGTGGCCTCGGCCAGTTCCACCGCCTGCGGGCCGCGCCGTTCTGCCAGGGAACGGACGGTGGCTTTCATGATCTCCTTGACCTTGGTCTCCATCGTCTCGCCCAGGTCCTCGCCTTCCGAGCCGACCGGGGTGGCTGCCCCGATGGTTGTCTCGGGAGCCATGGCCGCGGCGTGACCGGCGAGGGCGATGATCGTCCCAGCCGAGGCAGCCCAGGCGCCGCGCGGTTCCACGTAGACCACGATCGGTATCCGGCTGGCGCGCATCGCTTGCACCATGTTGATGGTGGTATTCACATCCCCTCCCGGAGTATTGAGGCGCAGGATGAGCAGTTCGGCCCCCTGTCCTTCAGCGGTCTGGATGCTGCGCGCCAGGTACTCTTCCATGATCTGGTAGATGGCCCCGTCGATGCCCATCACGAGCGCCAGCGGCGCCTCGCTGGCGGCCTGCACCGGTTGCAGCAGGAAAAAGGCCAGCAGGAGAAGGGTGGGGAGCAAACGGATGGTTTTCATGGTGGGAATATTATACCCGCTTGCCCCACGCTTGACCGGCTCACCCCCTCACGGTAAAATCAGCCTGCATTTGCGGGAGTCGCCAAGTGGTAAGGCATCAGCCTTCCAAGCTGATATTCGCGGGTTCGAATCCCGTCTCCCGCTTTTTTGATTCTTAATAGGAGGATGAATACATAATGAAAGCCCTTCACCTGAAAATACTCATAATGCTTACCATCCTGGAAGGTGTTCTGGCCCTGTTGCTGTCTCTCGCTGACCCGTCAGATCCTGAAAATGCCTGGTTGTTTGGGCTCTCGAAAACCAGGATGGCGTTATTGGCTTTCGGTTTTTGTGGATTGATCCTGCTGGTTTCTTTGACAATAAGAATTTTTCGCGATTCCCACTGGAGCGGTCGAATATCGGAACGAATCTCAAGTCTGCTGACAAACCGCACCTTCTCGTTCGGCACGAACCTGTTTGTTGTTCAAAGCGGGTTACTTGTATTACTTCTCGCCCTTGTAGAGTGTTTCCTGTTGACCTGGCTGTCGATTCCGACTCCTGCCCGTCCATTTATTGCTTGGGGTATGCTCGTCTGCATGCAAACCTGGATACTCTTCCGTTTGGTCTTTTCTAAAAAATACCAGGAACAAAGAACCTTCATGTACTCATTCCAGAACCGATGGAAGGAATGCTCACCTGCCCAGCGGAAAACCGTCAGTATCCTACTCGTGATTGCACTGGTTTATTTTTCTTTATTTATCCCCTTTAATTTACAAGGCGCCAATAATCCAGATACTTTTCTTATATACGGAGGGGATGAGTATGTGATTTATCCAATCGTCGTAAATATGCTAACACCGGGTGAGACCGTATCATCCACTCTTTATCGCGTCATTGTTTATGAAGAGTATCATTACGGATACCCGTTTTTTCTTTCATCTGCGTTGGTATTACTCATCCCACGCATAATCAATGGGGCCGATTTCGCCCAGCAAACCGAAGTAAGCCTTCTCTTGCTACGTCAATTTGTCAGCGTCCTGCCGATGATTTTATCCATACTTATACTCGTTTATATCGTAACGGGATTTAAGTCTGTCGCACGTTCAGTATCCTTGTTTGTCTTTTTGTTGTTCATCCCTGGAGTAGTAAAATACAATGTTCGTTTCTGGCATCCCGATTCCCTGATGTTACTTTTCGTCATGTTGACGATATTATTCTTGCAACGCGACCGTTTGCGTTTTGGAAAACATTTCTTCTTTGCCGCAATCGCCTGCGGTCTGGCAACTGCGACGAAACTATACGGCATCTTTTTCTTTTTAGCCATTGGCGGTTATCTGGTTGCCGGGTTAATTCAGAAGATACATATCAAGCATATTGCAACTGCGGCATTAGGATTCCTTGTGCTTATGACGGTAACCATTCTCATTTCAACTCCCTTCCTGGCGGTACCATCCGCCCGGAACAATCTGGCTCGAATCATGGAGGATAAATCCTACGAGCTAAAGTTTGGCTATGATGAACCCGATCCCGAAGGGGTCTATCAAACCGGATTCGTAAATTGGATGCGTTATTTTGAGAAATACTATACACAGCCGTACTTTTTCTACTTCTTGGCGTTTACCCTAGCGATCGGTTCGCTAATAGGCTCAGAAAAATACCTTAGTAGCCGTGTAATAATAACTTCCCTACTTTTTGCGCTTTTTACGAGCAATTTTCAGCTACGAAACGGAAGTTGTTTTTACACAAATCCTTAGCAGATTACTTCTCGCCTGGTGCATTGCGGTCGGCAGTTATCTGGTCTTATTTGTTGCAGTAAAAGCATCCCATTACATGTTGCCGCTGATGATACCGTTATATTCCAGCGCGTTCTTGTTCCCAACGCTTGGCGAGAATGCTGATAATCCAAAGGGATTTGCGTTTCTTTCTAAACCATCAACCAATCGTGTTTTTTGGATAATCACCCTGGTTTTTTGTGGGGCTCAGTTTATAATCAACATGGTGGATATCGTTTCATCGCCAAATATTGCGATATTCATCCTGTAAGTATTCTGGGCCCGTAGCTCAGTGGTTAGAGCAGGCGACTCATAATCGCTTGGTCGCTGGTTCGAATCCAGCCGGGCCCACCTATATATGGCGGTATTCCGGCGAATAACCGCCATATATTGCGATGTTTTGCCGGAAAATCTTCAATAAAGAATGTATGTTCTAACAGCATTTGCTGTCAAATTGCTGTACTTTTGATGGGGGTCTGGTCTGAGGAGCGAGAAGAGTTTGTGCTTTTGGTGGTGGTGAGTCTGAAAAGGCTCGCCACCACTCTTTTCATCTCCTTGGAAAGGACAGAACTATGACCATCCTAACCCACATTCCGCACTTCATTTTGGCGGGGGATAACATTTTTGAATCTGCGGTCTCAATAGAGCGATAATTTTCAGGTGGTCCGGTTTCAAATTGAGTACCTGGCGGGAAACCACCTGACCATCCTTCCAGATCAAGAGCAGATCGATCCCTTCGAACATTTGGAATACCCAGCGCATGGTTGGAGATTGAGTCGGCTTGCCGGTCTGGGAACGAACCGAAGCATTTTTCCTTCAATCGTAGGCGCAGCTGTCTCTCTGCCAGAGAGAAGACTAACAAAGCCACTGTCATCACCATGATCAATGCCATGATGCGGGCCGGGTTCTTGAGGAAGAGGCTGTGCGCAAACAAGACGGGGTCTTTGAGAAAGCGGAAGCCGCGTTCCACTGTGTTTCCCAAATCAAAAAGACAAGCTCCTCTCGCTGGGGCGAGGTCTCCTGACCCGCCACATACCAACACACGAAATAGCAATCCCGCGGCAGTTGATGCCGCGGATTTTCGTTGTTGATTGTCAACCCGCTTCGAGCAAGTCCAGTCGGGCGGCATCGAGGGCTTCGCCGGTCAAAGGCTGGCGGGTTTTTACATTCCCAAACTGAATTCTTGTGCTATACTGCAAACTATCGCGAGGAGAAACTATGCTAGAGATTGTCGAAAACGAACGAGTAGTTCGCTTGCATATTACCCGACTGCCAGAAGGGGTATACCTGGCAACTTCCGATGATATTCAAGGTTTGGTCGCCCAAGGTCGGACAGTGGCTGAGGTAATCGAAATTGCTCGTGATGTAGCCCGGAAACTACTCGAAGCGCAGGCGAACCTGAAACTACCCAAGGTGACGAAAAGTATCGACTTACCAATCGTTATCGGGGGATAAACCTTATGGGGCGGCTCTCGGGTTTCCGCTACAGGCAGATCATCAAGAAACTCAAAACTTTCGGCTTTGAGTTCTATCGTCATGCGGCAGAGAGCCATGAGATCTGGCACAACCCTGAAAGTGGGAGATATTTAACCATCCCAAACCATCCCGGCGACATGCCGGAGGGGACATTGCGAGCGATCTTGAAACAGGCCGCAATCGAACCAGATGATTTCCTGGAGAAGTAAACCAAAAGTATCAACGACGGCTCGTCGGGGGGGGCAATCTCTTGACTTGCAAGGGCGTGGAAGAAAAAAAGTGAGCGGAGCCTGCCGTTCACCAGTACCTTGAAAACCTATTATGGAGTTTACCACGAGCGGAGCGAAGGGCAGGCGGATCCTATGAAGTGCGGGACGATGGTACAACCACGACCACGCTCACCTACTACGCCTTCGGCGGCCAGACCGTGGCAATGTATGATGGCACAAGTCTTATATACTACTTGACTGACCATTGGGTTCTAATGCTTCAGCTCTCGATTCGAGCGGGTATAAAAAATCCCGCTCGGCGGGATTAAGACCGCGGCAGCGAGGATGGCTGCACCTGCCACGCGCTGGCCAGGGGCCCTGTGAATTCTTGCCTGTTCCACTTCAATGCTGGGCTGCGGGAAGTGGTCTCCCGCAACGCCATACGGCGTCTGGAAAACAGCCCCCAGGAAGGCCCAGGATGAACGATTTATTCGAAATCGACCAAAACACCGTCCAATTTTCCTCGCCTGGGTGGTCGCTGTTCATAGCCAGATGACGCGGTTGTGGTGCGTTGCTCATCTTCCCCCTGCCCTATCGAAAATGAATTGCAACCCGCCCGACGCTGTTCCGATTAGCCACATATGGATCATGATATTCTACACATGGCTAAACGGAGGATAAATGTTCATTGGGCGAGAAAACGAACTAACATTCCTGAACAGTGTGATTGCCTGGCGTCACCCCGGGCCTGCCCAATTGATCCTGCTGTATGGCCGGAGGCGGTTTGGAAAGACCTGCCTTTTATTGCAGTGGACAGCCCGGGCGGGAGTCCCTTTTACCATACGGCGGCGTAAAGCCCCACGTTTTAGCGGTAGTGGAGTGTCACTATCTGGAATATATGGTTTCAAGATGAGGCGGCTCTGGATCAGTTAGTAGAGGGTAGAATCCTTTTCCCTTGTTCCTTTTGAGCGGCCAGTAATACCACTGGCAATTCCCCACTGTAGGCTAACACCAGGCGCTGGCCGGCACGCGTGGCCGCCATGTATAGCTTACGAGTATTATTCCGGATCAGTTCCTCGCGCTCTTCGTCGGACAGGCGCAGGGATTGTTCTTCTTCGAAGAGCTGGCGCAGGCCGGCCAGGAATACGATCGGGCTCTCGATGCCAGCTCCTGCATTGAGGGTGGTCACCCGCACATAATCGCCCGGATAGGTTTGCTTGGGATCCATGGCGGCATCCTTGCCCAGACGATCATTGATCGCCCGAATCAGCGCCTGAACACCGCTGGCGTTGGTGTGCAAGATCAGCAGGTGCATACGAGGGCATCCTTTCCTGACAAAGTCTGCCACCTCGTTCGCCACCCGGGCAATCTCATCCTGCGGGCTGGCCAGGGCGATCACCTGCGGGATCACGCCAGCCGGCATTTCGAGCAGATCCGGTACCAGGATATCCTCATCCTTTTCCTGGGAGAGCCGCAGGCGGTATAAGAGGGTGGCGAACTGTAGAATCTCGCGCGTGGTGCGATAGCTTCGGCGCAGTTGATGGGTGCGGCCTCGCGCCTCCAGCCCCAGGGATTTCCATGAAGCGCCCCGGCCGAGAAATCCCTGGGTCGGATCGGCGACGATGAAAAGGCGCCCTGTGCGCGGCTGGAGGGCTTTTTGCAGCAGCCGGATCCAGATGGGAGCAAAGAACTGAGCTTCATCAATCAGAATGGCATCATAGGTGGGTAGAATCACCTGCCCGGCCTGACAGAACTGCCATAGCCGTCGGGGCACATCACCCCAATCCAGCAGGTCACCTTGATCCAGGCTAGCTTGATATAAGCCCAGGGCAGCGTATACGCGCTGGCGCTGTTCGGCGCTCAGGCCGAAGCCGCGCCCGCGCCGGTCGACCGCCAGGTATTCCTCCAGGCTCATCGGGAGCTGGTCTTTGATCCAGTCGACCTCGCTCTTGAACACCTGGGTGGAAATAGGGGTTCCCTTCAAGGTCGTACGCCAGATTTCTGCCAGGATCTTTTGCCGCTTTCCGAGCTTGAGCGGTTCCCGCCAGCCGGGTGGTTTGGGCCAGTGATGAAAGCACCAGCCATTGAAGGTGTTCCATTCGATGTTTTGGGGTAGTTTTCCCTCCAGGCGGGTGAAACGCCCCTGCATGTCATGATTGAGGGGGCGGTTATGGGTTAGAACCAGGAAGCGCTTCTCCGGGTAGAGATGGTAGAGCAGGCGCAGGCGGTAGAGCAAGATGAGGGTCTTCCCGCTCCCGGCAACCCCGTTGATGATGTTCAACCGGAAATCCTCACTCAATGTTTGATTTTCTTCGGGAAGATCCAGATCGACCTTGACAACTGCCTCCTGGTTGTAGTCCAGCAGGTAGTCGGTCAGGCCGGCCGCGATCCGCCGCTCAAGGGGCGGTCGGACTGTCATTTCAGCCGGGACGATCACCTCCGGGGAGAAGCGCGCCCGGAGCTTCTCGAGCCAGAGCGGTTCCATTGGACGGGAGGGGATGAAATCCTCCCAGGTCAGGCCGGAATTCTCCTGGAGCAATTCCTTGCCGGCCCAGCGCGGCTCACCGGTCCCCCGTTTTAATCGGCTTTCTGTAACTTGCTTGTGGTGGATGTTGGGGAAGATCACCAATGTCTCGATCGGCTGGTCGCAGGGCAGTTCCAGACTGCTCAGAAAGGAGCGCAGCAGAGCAGTCTCAGCATATCCCAAGGGAAGGCGCTCATCCTGGATGAGCAACAGCTGAGCTGCCTGGCTGGCCCGGTCTGCTGCCGCAGGGCTGACCTTGACCAGCAGCGCCCTTCCATCCTCGTCCACCACCAAGAAATCGGGGGCGTCCACCTGCCAGGGGGCGAGGTGGCGCCAGATGCAATAGGATTCCGGCAGCCCCTTGAGCGCCCGAAAGACGCGCAGGGTATCCGGTGGGACGGTTCTTGGAGGCGCCTCGGGAAGGATGCGGGCCATGGTCAGTCCAGGAGGCCGCCCGGGACGGTTAGATGCAGGCAGCTACCGATCAGATCCCGCAGCATATCCAGGCTCTCCGTGTGCTGAGGGGCGAACTGATCTGCAGCCAGTAAATGGTGGCTGCCAACCAGGATCAGCTTGCTGCGGGCGCGGGTGACCGCCACATTCAGGCGCTGGGGCTGGAAAAGAAAATCGGCCACCTGGGCGGCGAATTTGGGGCTGGCCGTGGCGAAGGATACCAGCATCACTTCGCGTTCCTGCCCCTGCATGCGCTCGACCGTATCCACCACCAAGCGCTGGAGCGCATCCTCATCCATCAGGTTGCGGCGCATCAGGCTGCGGATCAGGCGGCTCTGGGCGCGATACGGCACGACCACACCGATCTCATCGGGGGATACCTCCCGGGTCAGGAGGGACAGCGCCAGTTCCACAACAGCCTCCGCTTCGACCCGGCTGCGCACGTTCGTATTCTGGTGGCACAGATCCAGGAAAACCGCCGGGGAGGCTGGGTCCAGAACGAAATCCCAGGGCGTGGCTTCCGGGGCCAGGTTAAGACGCCTGACCGCAGCTTCCGGACTGGGATGGAGGGCGTTGCGATAGAAAGTCCGGCTGGGCCAGTCGACCAGCACATCGTTGAGGCGGTAGGTGATGTCCAGCATGCTTTCATCCCCGCGCCCGCCGAGGTAAGCGAAAATCGAGGTCTGGGAGGCTTCCTGGGCGGAGAAGACGGTCACGGGCGGGAGCTGGTTCTCATCGCCGATAAAAATGTACTTGCTGCCGGCCAGCATTCCCATAACCGCCAGTGGCAGGGTGATCTGCGAGGCCTCGTCGAACAACACGACATCGAATTCGACATTTGCCAGGCGCTGGGTTTGCAGGGCGAAGGGGGTTGCGCCGATGACATACCCCCCACTGAGCTCGCCAAAGCGCGATTCGGGGAAGCTTTCGAAGTTGGGAACCTTCAGGTCGCCGGTCTGGCGTTCCACGCCAATCTTGCAAACCGGCATATCCGCATCCACAGCCGGGATCTTGTTCAGGGCATTGTGGATGGCGCGATGGGTGAGAGCGGTAACGAAAACCCGCTGCCCATCCTGCACCAGCAGGCGCGCCAGATGGGCCAACATCCAGGTTTTCCCCGTTCCGGGCGGGCCCTGGATCAGGTGCAGCAGGTCGGTGGCATATGCCAATGCCACCGCCTCTACCTGGCTTTCGTTCAACCCTGCCTGGTCCAGCGCCTGCCGGGCCCGTTCGTAGCGGGCGTAATCGATCTTGGGTGTGAGCGTCCCCTGCAACAGGGGCAGGATGTTGGTGCGCCCCAGGAGGGTATCGGCTGCCGCGTCGAGCGCAGCCAGGTAGAATGGACTGGCATCGAACCAATCCTGATCCATGAGCCATCCGGTGGGTTGGGAGGCCAGGAAATATTCGTTGCCGCGGATCAAGCTGGCTTCCAATTCCGTTTCCCCATCGTATTGAAGCTCGAAATGTAAGGCGTTCTCGTCCCTGGGACCCCCGCGGTGCAGAATAACCAGATCCCCTTCCCGGAAGCGCGAGTCGTTGGTCGCACAGCGCAGCCGGGCGATCCCGTTCTGGAAATGAACCACCTGCAGGCCTTCAATCGCCCACCCCCTGGCGACGCGCTCCTGCAGGGAATGCGACCACTGGCGTTCCAATGAAGCCCGTTGGGTATCGGCTTCAGCCTGGACGAATGCGCGCAATCTGTGAAGGAAATCGGCGGTTGTCTGGGGCATGGCTCCCCTGGCTGGGCGGGCGAGTCTGGGCGATCCCTGATTATTTTTGTGGAAGCAATCTGATTGTCTGATTATACGGTATCTTCGGTACTCCCCGCCGGTCTACGCTCCCTTTCTCAGCCGCCCCTCCAGGGCTGTGAAGCGCTTTGCTACCTTATCATTGTGCACGGCGACGCTTCAAAATGGATCGCGGGCACGAATAGGGAATATCGGCAGCATGCAAAGACATTCCGTCTGAAATATATCTTCCTGGCTGGGAAGATCGTCCCCCTGCGCCTCTGTCCTGGGCGCTTACCCAACAGCCCATCTACGCCCCGGGACTGACATAACAACTGGTACATATTCCTGGGGCAGGTCGGGCAAACGACACGGGTTGCAGTCAATATGCAGTTCTAATGAAGAAAAGGTCTCTCAGGAGGACATTTGCTATCGAAAAATGAGCGACGGTTATAAAAAATTCTCGGGCAGGCCCGATTCCGATCACCGATTCGGGGAAGATTGAGGGGATTTCTGTTTCGAGTCGGGCGCTTCATCAGGTTGGCATCCCTTCGCGGGATGATGATGTGCCCACTATAGGTGGTTTTTAAGAGACTGCCCGCAGACAAGGACAGTCTCCCGTTGCTCATGGTTCCAGGTTCCCGCAGTCGAATATCTGGGGGGCATTCTGCGCCTCCTGGCCGGCGGGTGGGACCGGAAGCCCCAACCCGGCCGGTGGCGCCTGGCTGCATTGCTGGCGGATGAAGGCCGCCAGTTCACCCTGGGCATTCCCGCCCGTCAACAGGAAGAAGCGCGCCTCGCCCTGCCGGATCATTTCCGATAGTTCCTCCGCCGTCAGGATCGGGTCGCTGCCCGAAAAACCGCCCATCGCCATCACCGCCTGGCCAGTGGACAAGATGAAGGGCGCGGCATCACCCGCCCGCATGGTGGCCAGCAGGTAGGTCTCGCCCTGGTGGTTGTCGACCAGGAACTGGGTCAGGCGGTCGGCGCGTTGTTCCCGCCGCTCATTGGCCCCCTGGCGTGCGGACTCGGCCAGTTCCGGGCCGGCATAGGGCAGGCCGGTATCCCCGCCGTAGAGGATGGGAGTCAACGACCAGGCGCAGGGCGCGACCAGCAGGGCAAACAATCCCAGCGTGGCGGCTGCCAACGCCAGCGAATGGGGGACTCCGGGCGTTAACCTCTGCAGGAGCATGAACAGGACTGCCGCTCCCGCCAGGCATAGGATGAGCGGCGCCATCCAGATACCCCAGGTGGGGAAATAGGAAAGGAAGACAGCCTGCAGGATGGCCGTTGCCGCCAGCGACAGGGGCAGCAGCCAGCCCTTCCAGCCCCGGGCGCGGAAGTCTTCCGCCATTGCGACCAGCCCGGCCCCGACCAGGGCGGCCACGCCGGGCGCCATCATGCACAAGTAGTATCGGTGGAACAGGTTGGCATAACTGAAGAAGGCCATCTGCGGCAGCAACCATGCCAGCCACAGGAAGGCGGCCTGGCGGCGCAGGTCGAACCGGCGCCCGCCGGTCGGCTGCCAAAGAATGGCCAACCCGCCCAGGAATGCCAGCGGCAGCAGCCACGTTATCTGCCCGGCCAGTTGCCTGTTGAAGAGCCGCAGCAGGCCGCGCTCGCCGGTCTCCTGGGTGAACATCCCATCCCCCGAGACGGGCGGGACAGGCTGTTGCAGGTTGGGTTGCATGCCCGCGGGAAGTTGCGGCTGGTTTCCGGCCGGCCGGTCGTAGGCCGGATCGGGGAGGCTGCCCCCCGGCTGGCTGGCGGGCGGGTAGGGAAGGATGTATCCAGGCTGGTAGGGGGGCGGGAGGTAGGGTTGGTCCCCTCCCCCGGGCGGGTTGCCGGGCGGGTACGGACCCGGGGCCTGGTCGCCCAGCCCGAGCAGGCTGCGCAGGCCGCGCGGCAGCAGGCGCGACATCCCGTTATGGCCGATGATCAGTTCCATTACGGTGTTGTCCTGGCTGGAACCGACATAAGGGCGCGCCTCCGCCGGCGTCAGGTCGACAGCCACCGCCCAGGAAAGGGATATGACCAGCAGGACGACGACCGCCAGCGCCAGGTGGCCGATGCGTTTCCAGGCCGGCAGCGGGGCGGCAAACAGGTACAGCAGGAAGAAGGCCGGAAGGACAAGATAGGCCTGGAGCATCTTGATATTGAAGCCGATGCCCACCAACACAGCGCACAGCAGCAGCCAGCGTAACTTTCCCTTTTCGGCAGCCAGGCTGATACCCCAGGCCGCCAGCAGGGAGAAGAGCGCCAGGGAGCTGTCCATCGTATTGTTGCGGTTGGCGGCGACACTGATCGGGGTGACCGCCAGCGCCAGCGCCGCCACGATCCCGGCGGTGGGACCGAAGACGCGCCGGACCAGGTGGTACAGCGCCAGGACCGATAGCGCCCCGGCCAGGGCCTGCGGCAGCATCAGCGCCCAGCCCTCGAAGCCGAAGATCCAGGTGGAAACGACCTGGAACCACAACCCGAGCGGCGGCTTGTCCACGCTGACGAAACCAGCCGGGTCGAAGGAATTGAAGAAGAAGGCATGCCAGTCACCGGCCATCGATTTGACCGCCGCCGCGTAGTAGAGGTTGCCGAAACCCTCCTGGCCGATGGCGTAGAAGTTAAGGAAGGCCGCCAGCAGCAGGATGGCCGCCAGGGCAGCCTTGTGCCAGGTGCGGGTGGGGTGGGCCGGGCGCGTGGGGAGTGTTTGGGGGAGGCTCATCGCAGGTTATTCCAATCGAGGTAGGCTTCATAGACCTGGCGCTGGCTGGCCCAGGTGATGATGCCCTGTTCGGCCAGCGTTTGCATCTCGCTGAAGAAGTAGCGCAGCACGGTCTCGTTTTCGGGGACAAAGATGTTGGCCGGCAGGTAGGGGCACAACTTGGCGACTTTCGACCGGTCGCGGTTCCGGTCCACTTCCAGGATCACATCCACCAGGGCGTCGACATCCGCCTGGTCGAGAATGTAATCCTTGTCGTCGCCGCCTGTACCGCCGGTCTCACGTCCCTGTTCGGCGATGGCCTGGAGAAGGCCGAGTTCGCCGGACGAGATGACGATCACCGGGTCTGGATCGGCCACGAAGTCCTGGGCATCGGCCACACCATAAAGATAGATGCGCTGGTAGAGGTCTTCCGGGGCGTTGTAGTGGTGGTTGCCGGACCGGATGAAGTCATCGGTCCACAGCGAACTGGGGCGGTTCTCCAATGGCATGGAGAGGTAGTGCATCGAGACCAGGCCGTCGATGTACTTGAAACCGGCCAGGCTGGCGGCAATGGCCCAATCGTTGACCGAGCCGCCGCCGGAGCAACCAAGGTTGTCCTCCGCCCCCACCAGGGCATCCACCAACGCCTTGTTGTTGGCAAACTGGGTCGAGTACTCCTCTGCCGTCGTGGGCGGCGTCTTGAAGCCGATGTCGCAGTGAGTCCCCACCCCGTGGCCGCGGGCTTCCACCTCGGCCATGATGTTCAGGTCCCAGATGTCGTTGGCGCGGGCAAAGGGCTTCTCGCTTTCGACGGTCAGGATGGCATCATATTCCTCGGCCAGGGTCATGCCGTAGCGCAGTTTTTCCACATGGTTGAGGAAGACGAGTTCCTGGGTATCGTCGTCCCAGTTGCCCTCCATGTGGGTCATGGTGGTCAAGAAGAGCGGCGCATCGCCATCCGGGTTGGATATGCTGGAGGCCGCGGAGCAGTCCTCCGGGCAATTGGCGGCGGTTTCCGGATTGGAGCAGTTCCCGTCTCCGCATGGGCTTGTGGATGTCCCGTCACCGGATGGGACACAGGCAGCGTACAGCAGGGCAAGTGTAAAAAGGGGAAGCAATGCGTGTCTCATCGTCACCTCGCAGGAAGAAGCGCAACCATCGGTTCATCGTAGTATACAACGGTTGCGCATTGGCGATGTAAACCGTTCGTAACCGGGCTGTAAAATTTTCATACAGAACTCTAACAGCCCCGTCCGTCCCGCCCATGCGCTTTTTGTTATAATCCCTCCATCGTGCACGAATAGAAAGAGGTTCAAGCCTATGATGCGATTCGACCGCTTTACCGAGCGCGCCCAGGAAGCCGCCCAACGGGCAGCCGAGATCATCGGACGGTACGGTCACAACCAGATCGATACCGAGCATATCCTGATGGCGTTGATCGAGCAGCCTGGCGGGGTGATCCCACAGATCCTCGAACACTTGAAGATCGCCCCGAACCTGCTGACCGAACGCCTGGACCAGACGCTCAAGATGAGCCCCAAAGCCAATATCTTCGGCGGCGGGGCGGGACAGATCTTCATCACCCCGCGCGTCAAGCGCATCATCGACCTGGCGAACGAAGAGGCCAACCGCCTGAAGGACGAGTACATCTCGACCGAGCACATCTTCCTCGCCATCCTGAGCGAGCGCAACACTCCCGCCGCCCGCATCCTGGAGGGCGCCGGGTTGACCCGCGAGCGGGTCAACGAATCCATCCAGCAACTGCGCGGCGGGCAGCGCGTCACCGACCCGCAGGCCGAGGCGCGCTACCGCACCCTCGAAAAATACTCGCGCGACCTGACCCAACTGGCGCGAGAAGGCAAACTGGATCCGGTCATCGGGCGCGACAACGAGATCATGCGCCTGATCCAAATCCTCTCCCGCCGCACCAAGAACAACCCAGTGCTGATCGGCGAGGCCGGGGTCGGCAAGACTGCCATCGTCGAAGGCCTGGCGCAGAAGATCGCCAGCAACGATGTGCCGGAGATCCTGAGCGGCAAGCGGGTGGTCTCGCTCGACCTGGGAGCCATGATCGCCGGTTCCCGCTTCCGCGGTGAGTTCGAGGAACGGCTCAAGTCCGCCATCGAGGAGGTGCAGCGGGCGCAGGGCGAGGTCATCCTGATGATCGATGAACTGCACACCGTGGTGGGGGCCGGGGCGGCGCAAGGCGCCATGGACGCCTCCAACATGCTCAAACCGGCCCTGGCGCGCGGCGAACTGCAATGCATCGGCGCCAGCACCCTGGACGAATACCACAAGCATATCGAGAAGGATGCCGCCCTGGAACGCCGTTTCGCCCCGATCTACGTGGAAGAACCGAACGTGGAGGATACGATCAAGATGCTGCAGGGGCTGCGCGACCGGTACGAGGCGCACCACAAAGTGCGTTTTGCCGATGACGCCCTGGAGGCTGCCGCCCGCCTGGCCGACCGCTACGTTACCGACCGCCACCTGCCGGACAAGGCCATCGACCTGATGGACGAAGCCGCCGCCAAGTTGCGGGTGGCGCTCTACTCCCTGCCCGACGACCTGAAAGCCGCCAAGACCGAACTCGACCGGATGCGAGCCGAGGAGGAACAGGCTGGCCTGGCGCGCGACTACGAACGCGCCGCCCAGAAGAAGAGCGAACGCCTGCGGATGGAAGAAGACTTCAGCAAGAAACGCGACAAGTGGGAAGCCGAACACCAATTGGATGAAGTGGTGGACGTGGACGATATCGCCTCCGTCGTCCACCAGTGGACCGGCATCCCGGTCTCGCAGATGATGGAGACCGAATCCGAAAAACTGCTGCAAATGGAGGAGCGCCTGCACGAACGCATCATCGGGCAGCAGGAGGCCATCCACGCCATCTCGGACGCCATCCGCCGCGCCCGCTCCGGCTTGAAAGACCCGGGCAGGCCGATTGGCTCCTTTATCTTCATCGGCCCCTCCGGGGTCGGCAAGACCGAACTGGCCAAGGCGCTGGCCTGGTTTATGTTCGACGACGAGGACGCCCTGGTCCGGATCGACATGTCCGAGTACCGCGAACAGCACACCGTCTCCCGGCTGTTCGGCGCCCCGCCCGGTTACGTCGGTTATGAAGAGGGCGGGCAGTTGACCGAGGCTGTCCGCCGCCGCCCATACCGCGTCCTGCTTTTCGACGAGATCGAGAAAGCTCACCCCGAGGTCTGGAACGCCCTGCTCCAGATCCTGGACGACGGGCGCATGACAGACGGCCAGGGCAATGCGGTGGACTTCCGCAATACGGTGCTGATCATGACTTCCAACCTGGGCACCGAGTATGTCCGCAAGGGCGGCACGCTCGGCTTCCTGCACCAGACCGAAAACGACGAAGAGCGCCAGGCACACGACAAGATCGAGAAGGCGCTCAAGAGCACCTTCCGCCCGGAATTCCTCAACCGGGTGGATGAGATCATCATGTTCTCGCCGCTGACGGTGGAACAGATGGAAGCCATCGTCGACCTGCAAATGAAGGAGATCCAGGAGCGGCTGAATGAATTCGCTCTCAAGGTGAAACTGAGCGCCGTCGCCCGCAAGTGGCTGGCCCGCACCGGGTACGACCCGGCCTTCGGCGCCCGGCCGCTGCGGCGCGCCCTGCAGAAATACCTGGAAAGCCCGCTCTCGGTCGAACTGCTCTCCGGCCGGATCGAGAACGGCGCGGTCATCCTGGTGGAGACCAACGCCGATGAAAGCGGCCTGGAGTTCAAAACCAAAGAAAAGAAATAGCCCATGCTCCAATCCTTCGTCAAGATCCTCGGGGGCGACCCCAATAAAAAAGAGGTCGAAAAACTGGCGCTGGTCGTCGAACAGGTCAACGCCCTCGAACCGCAGTTCGATCAATTGAGCGACGATGCCCTGCGCCAGAAAACGGACGAGTTCCGCCGCCGCCTGGCCGAAGGGGAAAGCCTGGACGACCTGCTGACCGAGGCTTTCGCCACCGTGCGCGAGGCCTCCAAGCGCACCATCGGCCTGCGCCATTTCGATGTGCAACTGCTGGGCGGGATCGTGCTCCACCAGGGCAAGATCTCCGAGATGCGCACCGGCGAGGGCAAGACGCTGGTCGCCACCCTGCCGCTCTACCTGAACGCCCTGGCCGGGAAGGGGGCGCACCTGGTCACGGTCAACGACTACCTGGCACGGCGCGACGCCCGTTGGATGGGTCCCATCTACCGACTCCTCGGCCTGTCGGTCGGCATCCTGCAAATGGCGGCTGTGACCGAGAACGGCAAGAAGGCCTTCCTCTACGACCCGGAACGCGAATCCCCCCACGAAGACCAGCACAACCTGCGCATGACCGCGCGCCGCGAGGCCTATGCCGCCGACATCACCTACGGCACCAACGCCGAGTTCGGCTTCGACTACCTGCGCGATAACATGACCATGCGCCTGGAGGAGCGCGTCCAGCGCGGGCACGCCTTCGCCATCGTCGACGAAGTGGACAATGTCCTGATCGACGAAGCCCGCACCCCGCTCATCATCTCCGGCCCGGCCTCGGGCGACGTGGAATGGTACGGCAGGATGGCCGCCCTGGTCCGCCAGTTGAAAGCCGAGGATTACGAGGTCAACGAGAAGGACCGCAACGTCACCCTGAGCGAACTGGGCAGCGCCCATGTGGAGCAACTGCTCGGCCAGCCGCTGCGCGACCCGGACCGTCCCGAGGATGTGACGCCCGAACAGGCGCGCCTGCTGGGCTACCTGGAACAAGCCCTGCGCGCCCAGCACCTCTTCAAACGCAACAAGGATTACCTCGTCCAGGCCGGGAAGGTGGTCATCGTGGACGAGTTCACCGGCCGCCTGATGCCGGGACGCCGCTGGAGCGACGGCCTGCACCAGGCCGTGGAAGCCAAGGAAGGCGTGCGGGTCGAACCTGAGAACGTCACCTACGCCACCATCACCATCCAGAACTACTTCCGCATGTACGCCAAACTGGCCGGCATGACCGGCACAGCCCTGACCGAGGCGGAGGAGTTCGACAAGATCTACAAACTGGCCGTCCTGCCCATCCCGACCAACCTGGAATACCAGTCTTTCAGCGCCGATGCGCCGCTGGTGGAAGTCAAGGAGAAGGACGACGAGGGCTACGAATACGCCTACTTCGCTCGCAAGGATGCCCCCCCCGTCCCCCCCCCATCTTACGGGAAGATGGGGGGGGCGGAGGGGGGGGCTGTTTTCTGGCGGCGCAAGGACTACCCGGACATCATCTACCGCACGCTGGAAGCCAAGTTGCGCGCTATCGTGCGCGAGATCGTCACCTTCCACGTGCGGGGGCGGCCGCTGCTGGTGGGCACCACCTCGGTCGAGAGTTCCGAACGCCTGTCCAACCGCCTGCGGGCCGAAACGGTGCGCCGCCTGATGCAGACCCTGCTCATCCGGCGCGCCTGGATGCAGCAGAACGGGCGCGAGGAGGATGGCCGCCTGGTGGAGGAACTCCAACCGCTCAACCAGCCGCTCGAAAAACTGGACCCAAACTCCCTGCGCCAGATGGCGCGCCCGCTGGGCATTTCCATCAACCCGGAGGACGCTGAAAACCTGGCTACCTTGCGCGGGATCCTGGACCTGGGCGAGGGCAACATCGCGCGCCTGAAAGCCGTGCTGCAGGGGGGCGTCCCGCACAATGTCCTGAATGCCCGCAAACATACCGAGGAAAGCCAGATCATCGCCGGCGCCGGCGCATTCGGGGCGGTCACCATTGCCACCAACATGGCCGGGCGCGGCGTGGACATCAAACTGGGCGGCGAACTGGCCGAGGAGATCATCGCCGCCGTCGGCCGCGTGCTGAAGCGCGCCGGGCAGGCCGACCCGTACGACCTGACCCTGGAACAACGCCGCCGGGCATTGCTGAAACTGGCCCCCGCCGATTATGGCATTTACGAGCCGGAAGTCCGCTTTTTCCTGAAGCATTTCGACGACATGGAACGCGTCAAGGAATTGGGCGGGCTGCACGTGCTGGGCTCCGAGCGACACGAAGCGCGCCGCATCGACAACCAGTTGCGCGGCCGCGCCGCCCGCCAGGGCGACCCCGGCTCGTCGCGTTTCTTCCTCTCGCTCGAAGACGAACTGATGCGCCTCTTCGGCGGCGAGCAGGTCAAGAACGTCATGCAGCGCTTCCGCATCGACGATTCCTACCCGCTCGAGCACCGCATGGTGAGCGGGATGATCGAACAGTCCCAGCACCGGGTGGAGGGCGCCAACTTCGACGTCCGCAAGCACCTGCTGGAATACGACGATGTGCTCAACTCGCAGCGCCTGCGCATCTATTCCCAGCGCGACCGGGTCTTCGGCAAGGACGACCTGGGCGAGGACGTGGAAGAACTACTGCGGGGCGAGATCGAAAAACGCATCCCCGACGCCCTGGCCGACGCCGACGGGCCCTGGAAACTGCTGGCATGGTTGGAACAGATCCAGCCCCCGGTTGTCCAGCCGGACGGCATCTACCCATCCTATACGTACCGCCTGCTGCTGGACGAGATGGAACGCGGCGGCGGGGCGGCGCGCCAGTCCCTGCTCGAGACGGCGCGCGGCGCAGTCGAGACCGAACACGAACACCTGCTGCACGCCATCGAGTCGCTGGTGGCCCGCAGCGGGGAAAACCTGGAGACCCAACTGGCCGAACGCAACGACGCCCTGGACACATTCTTCGACGCCCTGGGCGGCAACGACGAGGCTGAAAAACAGGGCCCGCAGCAGGTGTTGGATGAACTCTCCGGCCTGGTGCGCCTGCCGCTGCACCTGAATTCCGAGCGACTACGGCGGCTGGGCGACGATCCCGCCAGCCTGGCGGAGGAACTCTCCGGCCAGGTGGAAACCATCCTGACCGGCATCGTCATCACCCGCACCCTGGGCGCCATCGAAACCCGCCTGGGCGAAGCACTGTCCGTGGACCGCGACTCCCTGTTGCGCCTGGGCTGGGACGATGCCGTCGCCGCCATCCTGGACGCGGCACAGACCTTCATCGCAAAACGCCAGGAAGCGCTGACCGGCGAAAACGGCCTGGTGGGGCGCGACCTGGACGCCCTGCTCCAGAACAACCCGGCTCCCAACCGCGCCGATGCCTTGCGCATCCTGGCGACCCTGGCCCAGGGTCGGCGGACGACCTTCGACGCCAAGACCCACCGCCAGGTCCAGCAGGTCTTCATCCGTTTCCGTTACATCTTCCTGGCCGCCCGCCTGCTCGAAAACCGGGAGAGCGGCGAGGTCAGCCAGGCGGTATTGGAACACCTGGAAGGGGCGCGCGACGCCCTGCGCCGGGCGTGGGGCGCCAGCGAACTGGTCCGTCTCTCCGCCGAAGGCGGGACGGACGAGGCCGGGCGGGGCGAAAAAGCCGCCCAACTGGGCCGCCGCCAGCAGGCCGCCATCCACCGCCAGGTATTGCTGGGCGCAATATCCGAGATGTGGGTCGATTACCTGACCCGGGTCGAAGCCCTGAGGGTCTCGATCGGCCTCGAGGCTTACGCCCAGCGCGACCCGCTGGTACAATATAAGAGCCGGGCTTCGGAGATGTTCCAGAACCTGATGTCGGAGATCCGGACGGCGGTCGTCAGCCGCGTCTTCCTCTACCAGCCGCGCAGTGCGGCGGTCGCCGTCAACCAGCGGCCAGTAGCGGCCCAACCGGCGCCGGATCCCAGGCCGCCGGCTTCCAAACCGGAAAAGGACAAGAAACGCAAGCGCCACCGGCATTAGGAAGTTGCGTGAAAGATTTTTCCATT
>VGNO01000025.1 GCA_016865985.1 Chloroflexota bacterium
AGACCATCCGGTGAATTATGTTCAAGGGCCGAGATCGCGCCGACGGCATCCACAGAGTTATCGGGAATGTCTGCCAAAGAATCCAGGCCTTGGTTATAAATGAGCACAACGCCCCTGCCCTGTTTTGGGAACAGGGAACGGAATAAATCAGCGCTCCCCAAAATGCCCATGCGCAACCGGGCGCTCAACCCAATTTCCTCATCATCTTTCATTGCTGCTAAAGGCGGTATGGGCGACAAGTCTTCTTCCCGCAGGCCTTGAACGTGATAACGTGACCGGAATTGCATGGGTAGTCCAGCCCGGCTATCGCGGTCGACGGAGAATACCCGCGCGCTCCTTTCGGCCAGCATCCATTGGAGCAAGCCAACCCCGGCGCCGGCGTCCATCACGTTTTTTCCATCCAGATCGCCAAGGCAGTTCAATACCCAGGTCAGGTCGAGCAGGTAATGCCAACCAAGTTTCATCCGCATAGAACGGGCGCGCCGCTTGAGCATTTCCACCAGCGGACGGTTATCGTCGAGCAGGGAAACTGGCAGGATCTCTATCATTTCGCGAATCATACGGGTATTTCCTTTCGATCTCAGGCCTGCCATCCTAAGCCCGTTGGGCGGCGTGATACGCATCCGACAGGCGCTGGATGGCTAGCATGAAACCGGCCCCTCCATGCTGGTGGCCGCGCCAGATCTCCGGGATCATCGTGCCGCGGTAATCCTTTGCCACCTGGAAGAAACGCACCCAATCGATATTCCCCTCGCCGATCTGCAAGCCCTCACCATCCAGGCCGGAACCGTCTGCCAGGTGGAGATGGTCGGCCAGCGGCAGCAGTACCTGGGCCTGTTCGTAGAAATCCACGTGCGCCCAGTTGCAATAGAGTTTAAGGTGGGATGTATCGAAACAGATCTTCATGCCCAGTGATGTCACGAAATCTTTGATCTCGCGGGCATCCATGAAGGCGTTGGTCAACCACTGTCCGCCAAAATACCAGGGATGCGGCGGCAGGTTTTCCAGCAGGAGTTCGACGCCCTCGGTATCGATCTGTCCCACCGAGCGGCGCAGGTTGGCGTAGAGGGTGTTCTTGTCATGGTTGTGATGGTCGAGGGTGGCCGCTCCCGGGTGGACGATGATCTTGGGTGTGCCCTTGAAGTGCGGCGCCATCTCGCGCGCCAGGTCGATCGTCTTCTGCATCAGGGTGATCGAGTCCAGCCGTTGTTTTTCATCCTCGGCGCACAGGTCCACCAGGGTGCGTTCCCAGAATTCCGGGGCATGAGCCACCAATTGCAAGTCGTAATCCGTGCCGGGATAGTGTTCATCCAGGTCCTGGTCGGTGAAGTGGAATTCCAGGAGACGCGGCTTGAGCGCCAGCAATTCCGCGAAATCACGGAAGCGGACGGTGAATCCCCAGTGCATCGGCAGGGCGTGTTCGATATCGAGCACTGCCTTGTGGCCCAGGTCGCCTTCCATGAAAGGCTCATCCTCTTCGATGACTCGCTCGGACGTGCGCCCCACCAGTTCCGGGTAGCGTTGCGGGGAAAGCCCCAGGCCCGGTCCTTTGACCGCCACCATCTCCGCCTGAATCTCCTCGCCGGCTTCGATCCGGCGTGCCGCCACCAGGCTCTTCGCCAACACCTCACGGTTCAGGATCTCGCCGCGCGAAAAGAATTTCTCCTCGCCGGTTCCCAGGGCCAGGCACACCTGGTGGATATCGCGCACCATTTTTTGGAAACCTTGCGGTTCCAGGCTGGCGGCATGATCCGGACCGTCCATTGTGCGGTCAAGGGTGATGTGACGCTCGATGATGCTCGCCCCAATGGCCGCCGCCACTGTGGACACGGCAATGCCGCGTTCGTGCCCGGAATATCCAACCGGCACATCGTACTTCCGCAATTGGTCCATATAACGCAGGTTGATGTCCTCGAAGGCCGCCGGGTACGTGCTGTTGCAATGAAGAAGGGCAAACCGGGCATCACGCTCCTTCAGGAACTTGACCGTAAAATCCACTTCATCTGGCCGCGACATGCCGGTGGATATGATGAGCGGCTTCCCCTTCTTCACGAGGTGATCGAGCAGGGGCAGGTTCGTCAAGTCCGCCGAGGCCACCTTGTAGGCCGGTACGCCCAATCCATCCAGGAAATCGGCGCTTTCCGGGTCGAACGGCGAGCAAAGGAATGTAACGCCTTTCTTCCGGCAGTAAGCCGCGATATCCACATAGACATTGTCCGGCAATTCCACCCGCTGCAGGATGGGGATGAGGTAACGCATGGACTTTTCGCCGGCGTTGGCGTTATCCAGGTATTTCTTTGGATACAGTTTCTCGAGACTGCGTTTCTGGAATTTGACCGCGTCCACACCGCAGTTGACGGCAATGTCGATCAGTTCGAAGGCCAGTTGCGGAATACCATTATGATTTACGCCAATCTCGGCAATTACATAAGTTGGGTGACCGTCGCCGATCAACCGGTCGCCGATCTTGATCTCAGGCATGCAACCCTCCAAATTTGAAACCCAAACTATCGTAAGTCAGTTCGCCGCTTTCCAGCAGGCGTTCGGCGCGCCGCCAGTCGTCGGGCGAGTCGATATCGATCCACTCGCTCGGATCGATCACGAGCGGCAGGATCCGTTCCCCGGTCATGGAGTCCTTCGCGAGGATGGTCGAAGGCCGGGCCGCATCCACATAACCGGTCTGCCAGTATACCTCGGGCAGGGACTGGCGCGGCTGGTTATAGGGTTCATCCGGGATGCCCAGTTCCACGCCGACCGGCTGCATGAATCCATCCGCCGCGATGCGCCACATCTTGAACGGGTTCTGGAACGGGATGCAGACAGTGCGGACGGCATCCGCCGCCGGATTCTCGAGCAGGAGCCGGACCGCCCCGTCGATGTGCGCCACCCGCCGGAAGGGGGAGGTGGGCCGCAGCTGGACAACGACCTCGGGCCGGTAGCCCTCCTGCTGTTCCAGCCAACGAAGGGCATGTTGGAAGACCGGCAGGTCCGGGGTCTCGTCCTGTGAGTATTCCGCCGGGCGCAGGAAAGGGGTCTCGGCTCCATAATTGCGAGAGATGGCTGCGATCAACTCGTCATCGGTGGAAACGATCAGGCGCGTGACCGTGCGCGCTGCCAGGCCAGCCGCAATGCTGAAGGCGATCAACGGGTGACCAGCCAGCGGACGGATGTTCTTGCGCGGGATGGATTTGGAACCGCCGCGCGCCGGGATGATGACCAGCGCCTCGGGCTTTACCATGCCGTCCAGCCTCCGTCCACGACCAGGTTGGCGCCGGTCATATACGCCGACGCATCCGACGCCAGGAAAAGCAATGCGCCATTCAACTCATCTTTTTCCGCCATGCGTCCCAGCACCGAACGGGCGGCATAGGCTTCCATGAATTCATTATCGTGCCCATTGAAAACGCCGCCAGGCGTCAGGGCATTGACGCGGATGTTCTTACCGGAATAATAGGTGGCAAGGTAATTTGTCAACCCCAGAACGCCGGCCTTGGTGACCGAGTAATAGACCGGTTTGTAGCGCGGCGGCTGTCCTTTATGCTGATACAGACGCTGGTCGGGCCCGACCAGCCCGTACATGGAGCAAATATTGATGATGACACCCGCCCCCTGTGCCAGCATGGGCTTGGCTGCCGCCTGGCAGGCCAGGAACATGCCGGTCAGGTTGACATCCAGCGCCTGCTTCCAGGCCTCCAACGGGTAATCTTCGAACGCCCCCGATGAACCCGGCCCGACGTGCTGCGGATCGAACTTGGGGTCGATAGCGGCGCAGTTGACCAGGATATCGAGATGTCCGAACTCCTGCAAGGTCTGCTCCACCGTCCCCTGCGTGGATTCCGGGCAGGTCACATCCAGCCCGCTGCCAATTACCCGATAGCCTTCGTCCTCCAACTGGCGGGCAACTTCAAATGCCGCTGCCTGGTTGACATCTGCCACAACAACCGCTGCTCCGGCCTGGGCCAGGGTGCGGCAGAATTCCGCTCCCAGTAGTCCCGCCCCGCCGGTGACAACCGCCACATGCCCGGTAAGTTTGAACCGATCAAAGATATGGGTCATACCGAATACCTTATCAATTTGCCTTGCTCGCTGGAAAGCCTGGCATCCAGCGCCAGTTGCAAGGCTATCTCTCCATCTTCCAAAGTACAGACAGGCTCCGCTTCGCCGCGAATAACAGACAGGAAATGCTTCATTTCTTCCAAGAACAGCGCATTGCGCTCGAAGCCCAATGGCGGGTTTATATGCCGCCAGGCTTGGTCTGCGGAGTGATACCAGCGCAGGACGCCATCGGCATTATCCCAGCGCAGAGCGCCCTGCGTGCCCACGATCTCGAGCCAGTGGGTCGGGGGCTGCTGATTATAACCCAAGTGCAGGCTGCCGATTGGGCCGCCAACGAACCGCAGGCCGATCTCAGCCGTATCCTCAGCCGAAAGTTCCAGGTCGCTCAACCGGTCCACGATTGCCCAAAGAGAGTCCACATCACCCAGCAGCCAATGCAAGTAATCCAGCGGGTGGCAAAAGGTCAGGATCGCCCCGCCGCCCAGGTCGGCGCGGGCGGCATATCCCTGGCGGTAATCCTCCCAGGGGTGGCATGCAGGCAGATATTCGTTGTACTGGGCGCGGAAGGAAAGCGCCCGCCCTATTTCGCCACCCTGCACGATTTCTGCCACACTTCGCAGGGTGGGATGGAAACGATACTGAAAGCCGACCAGGCATTTCCCGCCGCCGCGCCGCAACGCCTGTTTCAATTCATCCACCCGCTCGAATGAGTGGGAGATGGGCTTTTCGAGTAGGATGTGGCAGCCCGCTTCAGCGGCCGGGATGGCGACATCGAGGTGCAGGGCGGTGGGATTGGCTATGATAACGGCCGCCGGTTTCCGCTCCAGGGTACGGCGCAGGTCGGTCTCGACCGGGAAGCCGTCCAGTTCATCATCCGGCAGCGTCGCCCGGCGAGTGCGATACAGGACAATATCCCTTTCACCCAGCGCAAGCAGGTTGCGCAGGTGGCGACGTCCGATGGAACCAAGGCCGGCGATGAGGATCATATTTCTTTCTTTATCCCAACGATGAGGACCCGGTTTGAAACATATCCATAACGCCACAATCGCCGGGCACCAAGCTGAAATAGCAATGAACTTATTATTAAAGAAAGGTCATACATCTTCATTTTTCTCCAAATGCGATTCAGCAAAGGCGGCATCCAATTCTGGAAAATCATCCCATCAAATCCACACCCAGATAGCATTTTCAGCCAATCTGATACCGTGTACTCATGTTCTCCGTAATCCCGTCGAGTAAATCTTTGCTCGACAGGGATGCCGTATTTCTTCTTCAACACATCAGGAAAATCAACGTCAAGCATGGCATCAAGTTCTTCGCGAGTGTACTTATCGGACCAGGCGCGATCAACAGCAAGAATTAAACCTCCCGGTTTCAGCACCCTAAAACACTCATGTAAAGTTATATCTAAATCTTCTGAATGATGAAAAGAATCAAAGTCAAGGACCACATCCAAACTACTATCTGGAACCTCCAAGTTATTGAAATCCCCAACCACGCGCTGGATTTTTGACATTTGGGCGTTAAATCTCGAAAAAACCATGGGCATAACATGATGCACAAATTCACTGGAAAACTCAACCGCATATATTTTTACGGTCGTATCATATTTGGATAATATCGTTGCGCCCACTCCAGTACCCGAGCCCATATCGACAGCACAACCGGCAGGTGTTATACCAACCAAACGCAAGAATTGGAAAGCTGTGTCGCTCAATGCCTGATATTGGGAATAATCCCTTATTGCTTCTCCATGGGCTTCCTCCAATGATTTTCCATTACAAATGCTGTTTATCTCCACATTCGCCCGGTTATCCATTGCTTTCTGGGCCACCTGATGAGCCAATTCCGTCACACGCCAGAATAATGGATCGGACAATTCGTCTCCGACAGAGGCTATAGCTTCTCTAATTTGATCTGTCATTTCGTCTCCGAAGATGCTTCCAGCCTGATACGGGTCTCGAGATCAGCCACTCTCTCATGTTCTGCTCGTGGTTTCATGGTGTCGTTTTTTGGTAAACGTGGATGAGGGAATTTTCCAGACAAGGTACCGAGAGGGTTGTTTGCATACTCTCATCGAATCCCGACTCGCTAATCTGACTGGCGAGACTCTCATCCGCCAATAAATAAACATGCTCGATAAGAATAAAATCGGCTTCCTGAATCCATTGCTGCTCGAGCGCTTCATTCCACCAGCCGAATCGGAGCACTGTATCAGGATCTCCGTCAGTGGTTTTAAAGGATGTAAGATAGATCTGCGGCGGGTGGATTTGAATGTCTGGCAGGTACAACAGGATCATGGGGGAATAAACTTCCCAGTAAACATCCGCGCCAGCAGGGATCAATTGATCGAGATCCCGGGCAATCTCGCGATACGAACTGGTGACAGCAGGATCGCAATCGTAAGTGTCATACGCATCCCCCAAAACATCCGATGGCGAAAACGCCATCCCGAGCAGGATAATTGCAACCAGGATCGCTGAACCATAATTAATCGAGTAAGCGCGAGTTCTCCTCCCCAGGAATATTATCAGCCGTGACAAACCCAACACGGTGGCAAGGGCTATGGAAAACGCTACTAGCCGGTAGGCAATTTCGAACTGCTCGAACAAGGTCCAGCCGAATTTATTCTCAAATAAGACCCACAGGTTTGTCACTCCAGGAAGGATGTGCAGATCTTTGACACGCGGTACAGACATCCAGAGGATTGGCTTGATCAGGTTTTCGCCCAGCCGGCCCCAAAACGGGTGCCAGTATCCGTCTTCATCCAGGATGATCGTGGCTCTATCTGCGCTAAGCGTTATACCCAGAAGTATTATTATTCCTACACATAAAAACATTACCTGGCGTAACCGGGACGATCTCATGTCCAGGGATTTGGCAGATACAGAGATCAAGAGAAAAGCCAAAACCGAGAAGAAACCCAGGTAGGATTGAAGACAGTATACACAGTGGTACATGCCCAGGGAAGCCCAGATATGCACAACAAATAGTACGACAAAGAGGATGGACAAAAAAACACTGGCCTTGAAATCCGCGCTGCTCTTCCACTTTTTCCTGCCAGGCCATAATAACCAGGAAACCAAAACGCTCATGAAAGCAAGAAAATGCGCTTGAAGTGTAAAATACAGGCTCGTCAACCGGTCGGCGGTATCAAACGGAGGTCGCCAAATACTGACAAGCCCGGCCGGCAAACGCCAATCGCCTAGCAGCGCCGATAGTTGGGCCGGGCTCCAATAAGCCCATAAGCGCAGGATGTTCGGCCAATAAATTACATGCAATAATGCCAACGGAAAGACACTGGTAAACAACGCCAAGAAGCCGGCTTTTCTTCCATGTTGCCAGAAAACATACCAGACCAGTAAAGGTACCACTGGCAGCATATTGATCCGGGTCGATACCAGTATCCCTGCGAATATCGAGCCGATAATTATCTGCCAGGTACGGCGGTTTTCACCCAAAATCAGCGCCATCATCCACACAAGCAAGGAGACTGTTATCACTTGTGTGGTCAACTGGCTGTACATTCTCATCATGGCCGGATTCAGGGCAACAGCCCAAACCACAAAGCACGAAATCCATTTCCCGCCCAGCCGATTGGTTCCCAGCCATAAACCGATCATCATCAGTGAAGCAATTGCAATCGCTCCATAGCGGCCGGCCATAAAATCCGGGCCGAATATAACCTGGATCGCTCCAGGGATAAGATAGGCCAAAGGCATCTGGTTGGCCGGGAAACCGTAATCCTGGTAGGGTTCGTATTCTCCTAAAACATAAAGACTGCCTTCGTACGCATAAAAGCCTTCATCGAAAACAGAATATTGATGGTGGGCAAAATAAACGACACCAATGACAAAAATAATCCCGCCCAACAACGCCAATAAATGGGCTAAGCAATCTACCCATTTGAAGGATTTCCAAACCGCACTTTTATTAATTTGGCGGATCTTCACACAGAACCTCTCTGCAATATCGATAACGGTTTCATGTAGTGTATGTCACACAGAGGGTACTTACCATATTATTGGGCCGAACATATGGAGATGATCCAGGTACCAGATCGCACCAAAAAACACATGCAGGAGGTAGATTCCGGCAGGCAGCCAAATCTTAAAATCAACAACCGACTTGACTATCGAGGCGCCCGTCTGACCAACCCGGTTTACAACCTGTTCTATGAAGAAATACAAGGAATAGACAAACAAGATAAACAACCCCACCTGCGCCCCCCAGATGAAATTCATGTGGGTGAACCGGATCCCATCCTCTGCGAGCAGGTAAGCAAGAGCGCTACCGGCAAGAAACGCAGCCCAGGCCAGCACAAAACGGGTATCGCTGCGAACCTGGCGGAAATAGAGAATTGTTACTGCCATTGGGAACAGGACCGAAAGGAAGAATTTTGGAAGGAGCATCCCCGACCAGTATCGGAATGTTGCCAGAGGCGCGAATACAATGGCTCCCTCCCGGACCACATCTGTATTGGATGCATACATGAACCAGTACTGCCAACCCAATATCAATATTGTCGGAATAATATATCCGAAAGCGAGCAGTCTCCAATGGACAGGCCGCTTTGTCAGTACATTAACAAAGGCAAGTAATGCCAAAGCCGGCAGCAGGGCCAGCGAAAAATTGGGCTTGGCTGCTGCAGTCAAAATAGAAAGGATGGCGCTCCCAATTACCAGTATTGCGGTTTTCTTTTGAGGCGAAAACACCTCGAGCGCAGCCCAAAACCATAACAACGCCAGAGGTTTCAAGGTATTGACTGTGGCATTATGGAATACATTGATGCCGATATATCCAAAGTAAAAATGCCGGTCGATGGGGGCCAGGACAAATACCGGCGCGACCAGCATCAAACTGACGGCGATTAATCCGCTCGCAAGAAATGTCCCCGGTCTATCGCGTCTCCCTACCAGGCGATCGAATAGACAATACAGGATGACCCCCAGCGCGGCATCGAACAAGAACAATGTAACCAGACCGGCAGTCCAATAGTCCGCAGCCAGAAGGACTTTCATCCCGGCCGTGATGATTGGGTACACAAAATGAGGGATGGTAACCAATTGGTTCTGTTCGACAATTAACCGTGCGACTTCGATATATGTACTAGAGTCGAACAGTACCTCATCTGTCATCAACGGTATTTTTATCAGGGCAGTGATCGCGATCACGAACATACTGCCGACCGAGCGCCTGAAGCCATCGGTGAAGAGCCACGCCGGGGCTCGACTAATTACCATGTTCATCCAGCAGTTGTTGCAAATATCGACCATAACCATTTCCGGATAATGGCTTCACCAAGCCGGTCAGTTCCTCCCGCCCGATGAACCCCATGCGGTAGGCAACCTCCTCCGGGCAACCGATCATCAGTCCCTGGCGTTCTTCGATGGTCTGCACAAAATTCGCCGCCTGGAGCAGTGTCTCATGTGTGCCGGCGTCCAGCCAGGCAATGCCGCGTCCCAGGGGACGGACCGTCAATAGTCCGCGCTCCAGGTAAACGCGATTCACATCAGTGATCTCCAGTTCACCGCGGAGCGACGGTTTCAAGCCGCGCGCGATCCCGACTACGGCATTATCGTAGAAATATAGCCCCGGTACGGCAAAATGCGACCTTGGTTTCTGCGGCTTTTCCTCGATGCTGACTGCCTTCCAGTTTTCATCGAACTCAACCACGCCATAACTCTCCGGCTCGCGCACCGGGTAAGCAAACACCTGCGCCCCCTTCGTTAATTTCGCGGCCGCTTTCAGATGGTCCCACAAGCCTGTGCCGAAAAATATGTTGTCGCCCAGGATGAGGCTGACCGGGTCTTTGCCGATGAAGTCCGCCCCGATCAGGAAGGCCTCGGCCAGCCCGCGCGGCGCAGCCTGCTCGGTGTAGTCAAAGCGCACCCCCCACCGGTTCCCGTCCCCCAACAGACGGCGATAGGCCGGCAGATCTTCGGGTGAACTGATGACCAGTATCTCGCGGATGCCCGCCAGCATCAGCATGGATAGGGGGTAATAGATCATCGGCTTGTTATAGACCGGCAGCATCTGTTTGCTCATGCCCAGGGTGATGGGGTAGAGCCGTGTCCCTTTGCCGCCTGCCAGGATAATTCCTTTCACATGCCACCTCCGCGTTTTCCGTAATTCTTTTCCAGCCATTCGTTATATCCTGACTGTTGTGCGATAACCGTCACCCATTCGGGACGGGAAAGATACCACTCGACAGTAGTACGCAGGCCCGATCCCAGGGTATGGCGCGGCGACCAGCCGAGTTCAGCCTGGATCTTGGTGATATCCATCGCGTAGCGGCGGTCGTGCCCGGGGCGGTCAGGGACATGGGTAATGAGCCGTTCGTGCGGTGTACCCTGGGGATGAAGTTCATCCAGAATGGCACAGACCAGCCGGACGATCTCGATATTCACAGGCTGGTTACCGCCGCCAATATTGTACGTCTCACCGGGGCGACCTTTCTCCAGCACAAGGTGGATCGCCTCACAATGGTCTTCCACATACAGCCAATCGCGGACCTGTAGCCCGTCGCCGTAAACCGGCAGGGGCGCTCCCCTGATGGCGTTCAGGATCATCAGCGGGATGAGTTTTTCGGGGAACTGGTATGGGCCGTAATTGTTGGAGCAGTTGGTCAGCGTGACCGGTAAAGCATAGGTATGGAAATACGCACGCACAAGGTGGTCGCTCCCCGCCTTGGAAGCCGAGTAGGGCGAGCGCGGGTCGTAGGGTGTGACCTCGCGGAAGGCGGGATCGCCCGGCCCAAGTGAGCCGAAAACTTCATCGGTGGACACGTGGTGGAAACGCCTCCCATCGAAGCCGCCGCTCTCGCCCCACACCAGCCGGGCCGACTCGAGCAGGGTGAACGTGCCCACCAGGTTGGTCTGAACGAAGGGACCCGGCCCAAGAATGGACCGGTCCACGTGGCTTTCGGCAGCAAAGTGGACGATGGTATCAATTTTATGCTGGTCCAGGGTATTCTCCACCAGCGTCCTGTCGCAGATGTCGCCTTGCACGAAGGCATGTTTCTCGGGGTGCGGCAAGTCTTTGAGATTTTCCAGGGAACCGGCATATGTCAGGGCATCGAGGGTCACGACTCGCAGGTCCGCGCCCGCCCGCAGGATGTGGCGGACAAAGTTCGAGCCGATAAATCCTGCCCCGCCAGTAACGAGAATGTTTTGCATTAGAAATCAAACTCCAGGATGGCCTCGATGATAACCTGCTGATCGTCTTCAGTCAGGGCATTGTGGAAGGGCAGGCGCACGAGTTGGTCGCTGACGCGCTCGGTCACAGGGCAGTCGCCGGGTCTTCCGCCAAACTGCAAACCCATGTCGGAAAGATGCAGTGGCAGGTAGTGGAAAACACTGTGGATGCCCCGCTGACGGAGATGGGCGATGAAGGCCTGACGGATATCCAGGGTGGGCAGGAGCAGGTAGAACATATGATAGGCCTGCTCGCAGTACACAGGGATGAATGGCAACTGCACTTCATGACGGGCAGCCCAGCCGGTCAACCCTGCCTGGTAGGTTACCCAGACCTTTTGCCGGTGGGACTGGATTTTCTCACGGTTCTCCAATTGGGCATACAGGAAAGCCGCCAGTACATCGGAAGGAAGATACGACGAGCCAATATCAACCCATGTGTACTTGTCCACCTGGCCGCGGAAGAAGCGGGATCGGTTGGTGCCCTTTTCGCGGATGATCTCGGCCCGTTCGGCCAGCGCTGGATCGTTGATGAGCAGCGCCCCGCCTTCGCCGCAAGTAAAATTCTTGGTCTCGTGGAACGACTGTGCAGCCAGCGCGCCGAATGTGCCCAGGTACTTGCCTTTGTACCTGCCGAAAAGTCCGTGGGCGTTGTCTTCCACTACTCGAACCCCGCGCCGGATGGCGATTTCGAGGATGGCATCCATTTCACAGCCCACCCCGGCATAGTGGACCGGCACGATAGCCTTGGTGTGTGGCGTGACCAGACTTTCGAGTTTGGACTCATCCAGGTTCAAGGTGTCGAGGCGCACATCTGCAAAGACCGGTTTGGCCCCACGCAGAACGAAGGCATTGACCGTGGAAACAAAGGTGAACGACGGGATGATCACTTCGTCGCCTGGCCGGATATCGAGCAGGAGCGCCATAATTTCGAGAGCGTGGGTGCAGGAGGTGGTGAGCAGCGCCTTCTGCACGCCCAATTCGTGCTCCAACAGGGAATGACATCGCTTGGTGAAAGGCCCATCGCCGGAGAGTTTCTCCCCGGCGATGGCTTCGGCCATGTAGTGCAGTTCGTTCCCCATGATTACGGGACGGTTGAAAGTTTGGCGTAAGGTTTCGGTCATGGATTACTCTTCATCGAACCATTTATGGAATGTATAAAATGAACCATGCGGGGCGAACCCCACACGCACCCACGAGACCTGGGATGCAATGTTGGTGACCTGTGTGGAGATGACCATCCCTAACAGCGCTTCCGCCTGACTCCAATACAGGCCTTCACGAACCAGCGCCTGGCCAATGCCGCGTCCCTGTGCGTGTGGGACAACTGCGTAAAGACGTCCGTCAGCATCACCGTCCTCGAGTGCTTTTAAGGTTAGGAAGCCTGCGCTTTCACCGTCCACCTCGGCCAACAACACTTCATCGGCCAGGTCAGCCAGAGTGCAGGAGCGAGCGGCCCAATCCTCGTAGAGGTCATCACATGCAGCTCGGTCGAGACGTGGATCGGCGTGATAGTGCCCATCGTAGCCGTGGAAGGCAGCACGCGCTATGGCACGTACAGTTTCAATGTCTGCGCCGGTAGCCGGGCGGACCGTGACATCGGGCCGCTCAGGGAGATTTTCCAGCGTGCGGCGGAAGCAGACCAGGGTGTCCATCAAAGAGAAACCGAAGCGTTCCATTGCCTGGGCAACGGACAGGTCGCGCGTGGAGCAGCGGGAAATCAACAAACGGACATTCTCTGCATGGCAAAAGTCCATGACCTGAGGAAGATCGTCCATACTGAGAACCATGGCACGTGCTGTGCGAATCCCAAAACGAGCCTCTTCGAGCGGAGAGAGCGCGACGGGTACGGGTCGGAAACATTGTTCAGTCATCGCTCCGCTCCCGAGCCGGGGGCAGGTTAATGGTCTCGCGCCTGACACTGGGAGGGCGCCCCATCAGGCGGAAATACATCCGCGCCAGGTATTCACCGAAAATCCCAATGGCAAATAACTGCACACCAGAAAAAAGGGCGATAATAGAAGCCAGGAAGGGGAAACCTTCCACCGGGCTTCCCTCCAACAAATACCGCCCGAGAACATAAGCGAGAACCAGGAAACCAAATATCGTGAAAACAAATCCCAACAAACTTGCCAGACGAAGCGGTAAAGTGCTGAAGCCGGTTATCATAGTAAACGTGTGCCTCAGTAATTGGCGAAGAGTGTAGTTCGACTTCCCTACAAGGCGTGGATCATGACGAACAGGTACATAGCTGTATTTTGATGTACCCCAGGACAATAAAACATCAATTGATACGAACTGGCTGTGGTAATCCATGAACGCTTCCCGCACTTGCGAACGAAATGCCCGAAACGCTCCGCTTCGAGCAATATTCGGCGAATCCAGCGCTACTCCCATCAGCCATTTGGTAATCCGGGATGATAGGGATCGAAAGAGGCTGTGCTTCTGTGTAATTGGAATGCCATATACAACATCCTGTCCCGCCTCGATCTCTGCGAGCAGTATTGGAAGTTCCTCGGGGGGATGCTGGAGATCGTCATCCATCGTGACGATGACCTTATACCGAGCGGCACGGATCCCTTCAAGCAGAGCATTGTGCTGTCCATAATTACGCATGAGGTTGATTCCGCGCACCCAGGGATGCTTGTCGGCCAGTCGAGTGATAACTTCCCAACTGTCATCCCGGCTGCCATCATTCACTAGAATTACTTCGTACCTGCCAGTGATTTTCGAGAGCACAGCGTCCAAGCGCTGGACGAGGATCCCCAGCATCTCTGCGCTATTATAGACCGGTACTATAACAGAACAAGTAAGCTTCATCACTACGTCTCCCGTGAATTCAGCAAATCGAACAAGTTATTATAATACTTCCACATCCATTGGGTCACTCGCCCGCTGCGCAGCAGGAAGCGCAGGAAGTGCCTGGGCTTCCTGTAAACTTTTCCTTGAGCCGAGAGCCCATACCGTTGCGCCTCTTGTGCCATTTCCGGATTGACCAGGTTGCCTAGGAAACGCGTCACAGGCTCAGGCGTGGACAAACGCAAGTAGCCCAAACGGTCAACTTCCATATCCAGTTCGCGCATCTGTCCCATCAGATGACCGCTCCAGGTTTTTGGAAGCGCGTCCAGGAGCACTTGTTTTGGCGAAACGAATTGCATGTGTTGTGAAGAAATAAAAGCCTGCACGCCATTATGAGTCAGCAGGCAATCTTCCAAACCTTCAATATCCCGTTCATAGGCCTCCCACTCACGACCATAGTTCTCGACATAATGCTGCTCATATTGTTTCTCCCATAAAGTTCCTTTCCTCATCCGGACTTCTGGCTGCCCGGCATACGTCAATGTAGAGCCGATTCCGTATTTCATTTGCGTGCGGACATAGTAACCCGACACCATCCCTACCCGCGGGAAGGCATCGAATACTTTCAAGCAGGCATCCAGCCAACCAGGCAGGAAAAAAATGTCATCATCTGTGTAAGCGATCAATTCCCCCGGCGCGGCCGGGAACATCAGTTGAAACGCGCCAATCTTGCCGATATTCTGACCTGAAAGGAAGAGATAATCAACCTTGCCCCCGTCACGCAAGCCGCGCAGGTAGTCCACCAATAGCGGACAACTTCCGTTGTCGAAGACCAGCAAATCCATATCCGGCGTTTGAGCAATCAGGCTTTCCAAACTTAATCGAATTACATCAAACCGATCCCTGAAATACCCAGAAGTTTCAGGAAGGTAGGTCAGGATGCAAATTGTCACGCGCGAAGGGTGGTAGCCGCTTACATGACCTCGGGCTGGGTTATATCCTAGGCGGGGCATAATTCACCATCAAGTATTACCATTTTCCCATGACGTTCAAAACCTTGCGATGCAATCTCATCAACACAGAGGGATTCCGCCATCGCTCAATATACGCGCCATATTTCCTAAAAACCGCTTGATTGGCTTGGATACGTGCCTTGATATCCAAATAATCGGGTTTTTGATGGTCCGCCATCCCTTCCTGCTCCAACCGCGAGAGGATAACCATGTAAGAAAACTGTAGTTTCCTGTAATCGCGGCGGTTCATCTGGCGCCCATCAATATATTCATCTTGATATCCGACGATTTCCATACCACATAGGCGAAGAAGGTATTGAATACTCTCCCTGGTAAACATATATGGATGTGTCATTTCTGTAACGCTTTCCAATGGCATATGAATGGTATGCGACACAGGGTCTTGCAGAATTAGGACAAAAATACCCTCTTTGGAAAGCATGGATCGAATCTTTTTCAGGTTGCCGACGGGATCAAGCGTATGGTTCAATGTTCTGGAAAGGATAACCAGATCATATTGCTTATCTGATTGAAAGTCCTCCAGAAGAGTTGTGAATATTGTCGCTCCTGTCCGGCGTCGAGCGAACTCACCAATCTTCAACAACGGCTCGATACCAAATCCTTTACAGCCGGGAAAATAATCCATATGAGCAGATAGTATTCCGCCATAACTACTACCCAGTTCCATGATCGTTCGAGGCGACCAGTTTGGTAAATACTTTTTGAAAATCGGCAGACTGACTTTAGCGGCAAAAGTATATTCCCGTTGGAACTGGTTCTCATCACCTTCATCGGACCCTGATACTGTTTTCCGGTAATCGCTCTTGTAGAACTCGGCATACATCTCCTTCGTTGGGCGGGGATTAATGAATATCAACCCACAGTTTTTACATATTACAGTTCGCAAAGGCAATCCAAATCGCTCACGCTCGGCGAGTGTGTCAGTTTCGAGTGAACCACATGCATTGCAACCGACTTCTTCCAAATCAGATATATACTTCTCGGCGAACTGGGTATTATTCTGTCCCATGGAATGATTACCTCTATTCTTCCACTTTTTCCGGATGCTGTATCATCACTTCCACCACCAGGAAATCGAACCTGGTATCCACATTCGCCGAGCGGCTCTCAGGCATTACGTAGGGACGGCTGATTCGACCCAACATGCTGTTCTGCTCCATCACTACGTGACGTCGGGTGGCAAAGATCGCTCCATTGCGGATATAGACTGGAGGCAAATCCTGACGACGCTGCATCTCCTTCCGTTCGCCCATCGGCAATTGAACCAACAAATCGTCTTCGATAAAACGCATCCGTGCCGGGTGGTGGTGGGCAACACGCACAACGGATACTACCGAATCGGCTCCCGTTTCTAGAAGTTTCTTCAGGGCTGCATCAATGTCTGCGGCATTGCGAAGCGGGGATGTCGCTTGAAGGAGAACCACATACTCAAAAGTGATCCCCTCTTTTTTTTCAACCTCCCTCAAAGCATGTTGAACGACGGGCAGACTTGGAGCCTCGTCTGTTGCCAACTCCGCCGGGCGGACGAAAGGCGCCGGCGCGCCAAAACTCTTGGCAACCTTGATGATCTCTTCATCTTCTGAAGAAACGACAAAATGTGTCAGCATTTTGCTCTGCCGGGCAGCCTCGATTGTGTAACAAAGCATCGGTTTGCCGTTCAACAAAGCCAGATTCTTCCGCGGTACCGATTTCGATCCGCCACGGGCTGGAATAACGCCAAGTATGTTTGGTCTCTTTTCGCTCATAGAATATCCCGGATAACTGGTTTTTCTTCCCAGTTATACACGATTTCACCGCCGATATGACTGGCAAATCGACCGCGATAGTAATCCCGATTTAGTTTTTCCGCCTGGCTCAACAACCTGGTGCGCTGACCAATCATCTGCTCGAATTCCGGCGCTTCCCTGCGGATGATCTCCTGTTGCTCGGCGCGGGACAATCTGCTGAAATCCACCAGTTGTTTCAACTGTCCCGGTTGGACGGAAACCGGTCCATCCTTGGTGGCATCCACCGGAAGGACGGTGAAATGACGTTCGATCACATCTGCGCCAAGACTGATGGCTGCCATCGATGCCTTGATGCCGTCCCGGGCGACCAGTGAATGGTCACTCATCCCTACTGACGAGGTGAACTGACGCAAGTAGTCCATCCGGGCCAGGTGGAACTCGTTCAGGGGCGTTGGATAGATGGTCACTGCGTGGAGAAAACTATAATCGTGCCCATTCAATAGACCGGCGGCAGTTTCGATCTCGTGGTCATAAGTTGCACCAACCGAAATGAACAGATATTTAAACCGTTCCATCAGTTCACGCAACATCGGCAGGCTGGCACAGTCATAACTGGCTACTTTTATGGCGTCCCAGCCGAGCGAGGCGACAAATGGAATGCGGGACCGGGAAAAAATCGTGGTCATGGGTTTGATGCCCGCCTTGTGGCACTCATCAGAGAATAATCGGTGGGCATCGTCAGTCAGGTCCATAGGTTTCAGGCGGTCATACTCGGCCTTGTAGGGACGCTTGATGGTTACTTGCTGGTCGCCTTGCCACTGGCCTTCTTCAAACCTTTCCCGGAAAGTCAGATCATCGGCCAGCATGGACTGTACTTTGGCATAGGTAGCGCCGGCCTCGGCCGCAGCCCAGACCATCTCTTTTAGCAGGGTCAAGTCGCCTTTGTGATTCTGGCAAAACTCTGCAATAATCACCGGTAGAGTTGGTTTCATATTTTTCCTGGTTCATTGACAGGTGGTGCGGATATTCCAAGGATCGATATCAATTCTGCGAATTCATGGATCACAGCATCGGGTTTGTAAGCAGCAAGTTCCTTAGCCGTGTATGTCCCGGTTTTCGCAATGGTTAGCACTCCGGCCTGGCGGGCGAGGGCAATGTCGGTCGGTTCATCACCCACAAATGCAATTTCAGCCAAACCGAATGGGTGCATCGAACGAACATGATTCACATGCTGTTCTCCTTTGCTGAAACCGGGATGGGATCCCAGAATTTCTCCTCCTGAAGCGGAAATAATCTCATCCAATCCCAATGCATGAGCCACATCAATGATCTCCTTTTGTTCTGCCGAACTTGAAACAAAAAGGATACAGCCGGCATCAGCCATTGCCTGCAATACTGGTCGCGTATTTATATCCAGTAAACCGGGAGTCGCTGGATCAAGCAGGATGCGGCGGTTCATCTCTGAAAAACGGGCGCTGAATTCCGCATACACATTCTCATCCAGGGGAGGGAGGGATAACTCCCTGCAAATGGCAGCGAACAGGTCCCGGCGGGGAATGCCGGAGTGACGCCGGTAGGAGTCCTCCACATCCCGGGCCGACACATTGTATTGCGCAGAAAAAAGGATTCCACCATTACGTATCTTGTAATCCAAGGAATGGATCAATGTTCCATCCCAATCGAACATTACCGCTCGGGCTTTCATGAATACCGCTCAAACCCCTTCTCCCTCATTTGGGAAAGGAGTTCGCGCACTTCAGCCAGGCGCTCTCGTGGACAAACCAACACTACTTCACCCGCCCGAACAACCGCCAAACCATCGACGCCGACCAGGCTGACCAAACCGTCATCCGTGTATACGAGGTTCCCGTGACTTCTATATGCCAGCAGATCCCCCCGGGCAGCGTTACCTCCTGAATCGGCAGGCCAGATTTCCGCCAGGTTGTCAAGTGAACCAATGTCTATCCGCTCGAATGTCCCGCACACAGCAGCCACATTGGGGGCTTTCTCCAAAATGGCATAATCCACTGAAATCGATGGGAACATTCCATACATGCTATCGAGCGAATCGGGTGAGACGGGATGTCTCAGTGTCCTCAGCGTTTCCGCTACCTGAGGAAGATGCGACTCGATTGCCTGCCAAAATACTGGGACTCTCCAGGCATAAGTACCTGTGTTCCAAAGATACTCCCCGGAGGCGCAGAATGCCTCGGCACGTTCCCTGTCCGGTTTTTCGACGAATTCATTGACCTGCCGCGCAGGTAATCCTTCCACAGCCCCTGCCAGGTGAAGGTAACCATAACTTGTGGAAGGATGATCGGCAGGTACTCCCACCGCTATCAACATATCGCTCCCGGCCGCGATCGAGATTGCTGTCTTCATTGCTTCAAACCATGGCGCTTCATCATGGAATATGTGATCGACCGGTAGGATGACCATGACCGCATCCGGTTGCCGTTGCCGCAGGACGTATGTGGCCAGCGCCAGGCTCGGGGCAGTGTTCCGCCCGACGGGTTCCGCCAACAAGTTCTCAGGTGGCAGGCCTTGTAATTGCTCCCGCACGAGTGGCGCCTGAGCGCTCCCGGTGGCGACCAGAACCGTGTCAATCGAACCTGTCAACTGGATTGCCCTGCGTACGGCCTCCTGGAGTAGAGTCTGTCCATTTGCCGATACGGCCAGGAACTGCTTGGGACGCGCCGCGCGGCTCAAAGGCCATAGCCGGACGCCCTGACCGCCTGATAAAACTACAGCAAAAATGTGGTTATTACTCATCACGTTAGTCTCGGGCGGTCGTGTTCATACCTGCTTCCACTGATCCTTGCTGACCGAGCTATAAGATATTCCTTCCGCGCCAACGATATCTTCCGTCCGGTACATCGACCAACCATCCACGAACAGACCGGGTTTTTCCATTGATGCAAGCAGGTTCAGAAGGTTCCAATCCTCGTAGGAAGGGTGGTTATTCATGATAAAAATACATGACGCGCCGGAAAACCCATCCTCCACAGAGCACGCCCGGACACCGGGGATGGTATTCAGCGCATCCGGTGCAACAACCGGGTCGTAGCCAAAAACCTCCGCTCCCGACTGTTGAAGGAGTTTCGCAAGTTCCAGCGTGGCCGAATCGCGCATATCCGATGTCTCGGGCCAGCCCTTGAAGGCAAAACCAGCGATGAAAACCTTGGAACCAGCCACCAATCGCCCATTCGCCTCACAGAAGCGGACATATTTCTGGAAAATATGGGAAGGCATGTATTCGTTCACAAGGCGGCTGCGCCCGAGGATGTGCGGAGCGAACCCTTTGGCTTGGGCGCTCGCCTGGAGCAGGTAGGGGTCTTTCTTCAGGCACACCCCCCCAACGCCCGGGCTCGGCAAGGGCACCGGGTCACGCGGGTACCCCTCGTTGGCGGCATTGATGACCGTGGCCGCATCCAGATTGTACTTTTCACACACCAGGGCTATCTCATTGGCGAAGGAAAAGATAGTATCGCGAAAAGTATTGTTGACCAATTTGACCATCTCGGCTTCTTCGAGCGAGTCGAGGATGACGATGGTTGGCGATAGTTCTCGGTAAACGGCTGCCGCGACCTCCGCCCCCTGGGGATCAAGAGCTCCTATGACTTGGGGCAAGGCGCGCAATTCCTTAAGGGCTTTACCTGCTATCGTACGCTCCGGGGCAAACACGAGAGAGAAATCCTTCCCGCCCAATAAACCGGATTCCTTTTCCAAAATCGGCAGACATACGTTACGGGTTGTGCCCACCGGTACCGTGGAGCGCATCATGACCGTATCGCCCGATTTCAGAACGCGCCCAATGGAACGGCATGCTTCTTCCACATAGGTCATGACCGGCGCGTGGTTCGAATTAACGGGGGTTCCGACCGAAACGATATGGATATCACAGTCCTTATCCGAGAGAACATTCTCGACCTTCAAGCGGTTGCCAATGTGGGCTCGCAACTGGTTCGAAAGACCGGTTTCGTAAAAATGGGGGGTTCCTTTGCGCAACATCTCAACCACGTCCGCCTGGGCTTCCACTCCAAGTACATTAAAACCCGAATCAGCCAAAACAACCGCCAATGTCAGGCCAACAAAGCCCAGTCCAAGAACTGCAATTTTGCGGGACTTGATGTCCGATTGCTGCATCAGGCTAAAGAAAGAGACCACATCGACAACCCGACGTTCATCATCCACAACCACGATCTTGCCTGCGCCACGGTCCAACATGCGGGTACTGCCTTTAAGCATGTCCAGCAAAGCTTCGTACATCTTTTGAGCGCTCGGATGTTGCACGACCGCGAATGGTGTCCGGCTCATGATTTTTTCAACCCTGGTATCGAGAGTTAGGTTGTGCAAGATAGCCGAACGGATATCGCCGTCAGTCACAACCCCCAGCAAGTGGCGGTCATTATCCACAACAATCGCGATACCTGAAATGCCGGACCGAGGAGGAGCATCCTCGATTATCGCCATCGTCTCCAGGATCGTCTTTTGCGGCGAGATCAACAGACTGTCAATTTTTGCTGTACTCATTATGATCCATCTCCATGCTTATTGTCACCGAGCAATGATAAAATGAAATTTGCGGTTTTTTGAGTCGCTTCGCCTTGCACATAAGTTAATTCCTGGCGCAGGAATTCCTGGCGATTGTGGGAATCGAGACCCGGATTGGCAAGGTAACCCGCAACCGCAGCCTCCAATTCCTCTATAGTTCGGACAAGTTTCCCGGCGCCGGTGGAATTGACCCGCCTGGAGGTCGGGAATGTAGGCACTTCCGAGATGGGCACCCAGAAATCTTCCCCATAGCCGCTCCCGGTCGGAAGACAGGCATTAATTATCGGTTTATCGTGGATGGCCTCCTCGACGACCATGGTGGAATAAAGTGTGACCAAAACATCGCAATGCGC
>VGNO01000026.1 GCA_016865985.1 Chloroflexota bacterium
GAGCGCAAGCTGGCTTCCAACTTCTGTCGTTCATCTTCCATTAGTGAGCGTACAAATATCGGTTTCCTCATGCCGCCTACTATACCACTTCCCCCAATATCCATCTCGGAGTTACACTAGCGAGGCAGCGGGTATCCTTTCCCTGCTGGCCGGTTTCGCGTCCGGGCTGCTCGCAGCCTGGGGCATGCGCACGCTATGGCAGTACGCCACCCTCCGCCGGGCTGCGGACGGTCTAAAACCTTGACGGCCATTCTCCGCCCGTGATACACTGTGCCCGTTCTACATCCCAAAGAAAGGAGGCGCACTTCATGATCATCGCTTTCCAGGCTGTTGTGGTTCTCACCGATCCTGCTGTTGGTGGAAACCTGCCTGCGCGGAGTGCGCCTGTTGCCTGAATCCGACCCCCCCAGCGATTCACCGGCCACGGACACTCCCTGCCCGTGGCCTTTTCTTTTCCGCTCCGGCCATGGGCAAACCGTGGCCGTTTTCTTTTGCCTCTCTCCGGATTGAAAGGGATAGTAATGGAACACCGTTCGTACCAGGGGCCGCCCGACCTGCAAGCCATGCTTGAACTGCTATCCGAAGGACGCCAGGCCGGCAATGGGTCCTACTATGTCCACCGCGGCGACTTGCAATGGTGGCTCTTCTATAATAACGATACCGCCGAGGAGTGGAAGTCCCGCGTCCGTCTCTGGATGGAACACGACCGCCTGGCCGGCTGGCGCCTGCTCTCGCCTTTCGATGGGCACGCCTTCGATGTCTACGCCCACCCGTCCCTGCGCGGCAGCAGCCAGGAAAAGGAAATGCTTGCCTGGGCGGTGGCCCACATGACCGCCAGGGATTACATCCAGACCGTCTGGGTGGCGGAGGATGACGACCTGCGCATCGGCTGGCTGGAAGGAAACGGTTTTACAGCCAGGGAGACGCACATGCTGCTCTTCCAGCGTCCGCTCAGCGGACCGTTGACCGGGCCGCCCTTGCCGGACGGTTTCGACCTGCGGGCCTCGCGCGGCGCAGCCGATTCCCGTCTGCGGGCAGCCGCCTCGCACGCCGCCTTCGGTTCCAGTATGGACTTCGAACCCTACTGCCAGCGCAGCCTGCGCTTCATGCAATCGCCGGTCTATGTGCCGGAGCACGAATGGTTCATCACCGCGCCGGATGGACAGGTGGCCGCCTTTTGCTGCATCTGGACCGATGGCCTGAACCGGGCCGGCTATTTCGAGCCGGTCGGTGTGCACCCCGGTTTCCAGCGGCGCGGCCTGGGGAAGGCGCTGCTCCATGGCGGATTGCGCCGGCTTCGAGAAGAAGGCATGACCTCCGCCTCGGTCTGCGCCGATAACGACAACCCAGCCGCCATCCGTTTATACGAATCGGCCGGCTTCCAGAAGGTCAAACGCCTGCTCACATTCAGAAAGCGAGGAGAAGCATGAGCATCGACACCCCCCTATTCGAAGGCCGCCTGGTCCGGCTTGGGACGATCGACCACGAGAAGGACCCCGCCATCGTCTCCGCCTGGAGCCACGACACCGGCTTCATGCGCATGATGTACCTCGAACCGGCGCGCCCGCTCTCCACCTGGCAGGCGAAGAAGAAACTGGAGGAACTCGAGAAGTCGCTCGAGGAGGACAAGAACGCCTGCCACTTCCGCATCCGCACCCTGGCAGAAGAGCGCCTGATCGGTTTCGCCGAACTGACCTGGATCTCATGGTCGAACGGGAGCGCCTTCGTCCGCCTGGGCATCGGCGCGCCCGAGGAACGCCGCAAAGGCTGCGGGCGGGAAGCCCTCGCCCTGCTCCTGCGCTACGCTTTCAGCGAATTGAACCTGCACCGCCTGACAGCCGTCATCCAGGAATACAACCTGCCGGCCATCGGCCTCTTCAAATCCTGCGGTTTTACCGAGGAAGTCCGCCGCCGCCAGGCGCTGGAGCGCGACTCCCGCCGCTGGGACCTGCTGCACTTCGGCCTGCTGGCCGCCGAATGGAAGGAGAATGCCCGATGAACGAGAACCTGCTGAGGGGCGGACTGGTCCGCCTGTCCGTCGAAGACCCTGAATCCCTGGCCAAACTGGTCTCCCAGTGGTGCGCCGACAGTGAATACTCGCGCCTGCTGGACTGGGACCCGGCGCGGCGCGCCTCCGCCAAGACCATCCAGAAATGGTTCGAGAAGCAGCAGGAAAACAATGACAGCCACATTTTCGCCATCCGCGTCCTGGACGACGACCGGGTTGTCGGCGAGATCGGCCTGGACGGTATCCGTTGGACGCACCGCGATTGCTTCGTGGGCATCGGCCTGGGCGACCGCGCCTGTTGGGGGCGGGGCTACGGTACGGATGCGATGAAGGTCATCCTGCGCTACGCTTTTACCGAATTGAACCTGCACCGCGTCACCCTGGACGTATTCAATTACAACCCGCGCGCCATCCGCTCCTATGAAAAGGCCGGTTTCGTCCACGAAGGCCGCCAGCGCGGGATGCTGTTGCGGGAAGGCCGCCGCTGGGACGTGCTCTATATGGGCATCCTGAAGGAAGAATGGCTGGCCGCCAACGGGCAGCAGTAATGAAAACACGTGAGACAAAATGAGCATAACAACCAATCCTTCTACCAGCCCGGCCGGCGAGCGGAAACAAAAGGCTCGCATGCTCACGCCCTTCCTGCTGTTGTTCATGTTCGCCATGATCCTGGCCAACCTTGGCGGGAACATGTATGGCCCGTTCGAGGCGCTCTATTTGCAGGACCTGGGCGCCACCATCGGACAGATCGGGCTGTTCTACACCCTATCGCAGATCATCCCGCTCGCCCTGCAGATCCTGGGCGGTTGGGTCTCCGACTCGCTCGGGCGTCTGCGCGCCATCGCCATCGGCAGCGCCTTCGGTGTGCTGGTCTATGTGCCGCTCCTGCTGGCAAACCGCTGGGAATGGGTGCTGATCGCCTCAGCGCTGGGCGCCATGACCCGCGCCCTGGTTGGCCCCAGTTTCGACGCATTCATCGCCGAGAAGTCAGCGCCAGAGAACCGCGCCAGGTTGTACGGCATCACCCAGACCCTCTTCGGGGTGGTCTCGGTCGTAGGTCCACCGGTGGGCGGCCTGCTGGTGGATGCGCTGGATTTCAAGGGCATGTTGATGGTGGCAGCCGGCCTGTACTTCCTGGCCACCCTGATCCGGATCGGGATGGCGCGCGAGGCCGCCCGGGGCGCCGAATCCAGGCCGGCGCAACTCACGTTCAGCGGGTTGAAGGACAACCTGGGCGCCATCCTGGGCCTGGTGATCTCCGGTGGGTTGTTCACCTGGATCATGGTCACCGACGGCGTGCGCGACATCTTCTTCAACATGTCTTTCAGTTTCATGTCCGTTTACATGCAAGATATCGCCAGCCTGTCCATCAGCCAGATCGGCATCATGTCCGGCATTTTTGGCGTTGCCATGATGGTGGTCATGATCCCCGCCGGCTGGCTGGCCGACAAGGTCGGCGAGCGGGTCAACATCGCGGCCGGTTTCCTGTTCATCGCAGTCTCGATTGGCATGATCGCCATCCTGCCGCCTGCCAGCGCCGCCTGGCTGTACGCCCTGGGCTGGATCATCGCCGGGATCGGAGTGGGCCTGTTGACGCCCGCCTACCAATCCTTGATCAGCAAGGCCGTGCCGGAGCGTTTACGTGGTGTAGCCTTCGGCCTGCTCAGCACCAGCCTGGGTCTGGTCTCGCTGCCTGCCCCGCTGATTGGCGGCTGGTTATGGGAGCATGTCAGCCCGCAGTTACCCTTCTACCTGACAGCCGTTGCCTCGTTGCTGTCCGTCATCCCGGTCTGGTTGAAGTTCAAGGTCAGCGGCGACGCAACAGAGAGCCTTTCCAATGATTCAAAGGACAAATCCAATGGATAATAACATCACACTACCCAATGCCCCATCCATCCCCGGCCTGGCCTTCCGCCGTTTCCGGGGCGAAGCGGATTACCCGCACATGGCGGCCATCATTGCGGCCTGCAAAGTCGTGGATGGCGTGGAGCGTTCCACCAGCGTGGAGGATATCGCCCGCAACTACCGCCACCTCGAGAACTGCAACCCGCAGACCGATATGCTCTTCGCCGAAGTGGACGGCCAGGCAATTGCCTACGGACGCATCTACTGGGCCGATATGGCGGACGGTTCGTACCTCTACATCCCGTTTGGCTTCCTGCACCCGGAATGGCGCGGGATGGGCATCGGCCAGGCCATGTGGGAAGCGGGTGAGGACCGCGGCCGCGCCATTGCCGCCGGTCACAGCCCGGAAGCGCCGAAGTTCTTCCATTCCGAACCGTACGAGACGGAAAAGGCGCTCATCCGGCTGCTCGAAAGCCGCGGCTACCGGCCGGCGCGTTACGAGACCCACATGGTACGCGACCTCAGCCTGCCCTTCCCGGAGGCGCCCATGCCGCCGGGGTTGGAAGTCCGCCCGGTGAAGCCGGAACATATCCGCCCGATCTTCGACGGCGCCAACGAAGCCTTCCGCGACCACTGGGGGGCGCGCGACGAGAGCGAGGAGGAGTTTAAAGCCCACCAGGAAAGCCCGATCTTCCGCCCTGAACTATGGAAAGTGGCCTGGGATGGCGACCAGATGGCGGGCGTGGTGCATAACTTCGTGGATGAGAAGGAGAATGCCGAATACAAGCGCAAGCGCGGCTACACCGAGGGCATCTGCGTCCGCCGTCCCTGGCGCAAGAGGGGACTGGCGCGCTCGCTCATCGTCCAGAGCATGAAGATGTTCAAGGAGATGGGCATGACCGAGACCGCCCTGAGCACGGACTCGCAGAACATCTCCGGCTCCGTCCGCCTGTACGAATGGTGCGGCTACCGCAAGGTCAAACAACAGATCATCTATCGCAAGCCGCTGGACTAGGCAGGTCTGCAACAGCGGGCTCATTCACCCCGCCGCCGCAGCCAAAACCAGTGTACAATCGCCGGAGAATTCGCCTGATAATACCGGAACCCAAGGAGAGACCCATGTTACAACTCCGCTGCACCTATTGCCAGACCCCGTTCACCCCGCGCCGCGATGAAGCCATCATGGCGCTGCAACAGATCTCCACCGGCAGCATGACCCACTACGACGCCCACTGCCCGCGCTGCCGCCGCGCCAACCAGATCCCGCGCGACCGGCTGGAACGCGCCTATCCTGGCTGGCAGCAGGCGGCGAAGGAACTGGAAAAACAGGCAGCCCAGGCCGAGAAGGAACAGGCAGCCGCCGCCCAGCCCGTTCAGATCCAGGCGGCCAAAGGCAGGGAGATCAAACCTGCCGCGAGCAGCGCCGCCAAGGTAACCGGGAAAGCGACAGCAAAAAAACCGGCTATAGCCAGCAAGAAGGAAACAACCACCGTGAAACCGGTCGCCGCCAAAAAACCCGGCGCGAAGGCATCCACTGCCAAACCCAGCGTGAGCGGCAAGAAGGGAATTTCCACAGTCAAACCGGCCGCCGCAGCGTCATCCAAGGGAAAGCCGGCAGCATCGAAAACGGGCGCCAGCGCAAAAAAGGAAACCGTGACTGCCAAACCGGTTGCGACCAGGAGACCCGCCCCCAAGGCGGGCGGCGCTGATAAGAAAACCACAACCGCCAAAAAGCCCGCCCCCAAGACGGCCAGCAGCGAGAAGAAGACCACAACCGGCAAGAAGCCGGCCGCCGGGACGAAGAAGAAATGACGATCTGTAACATCTTCATTGACTTCGGCGGCGTCATCGTCCGCACGGAGGATAAAGGCCCGCGCACACGCCAGGCCGAACGCCTCGGCCTCACCTGCCGCGAACTCGAAAAGATCATCTTCGAGAGCGAGACCAGCCTGCGGGCTTCCACGGGCGATATCCCGGAGGAAGCCCACTGGCAGGCGGTGGCGGAAGCCCTGCGCCTGCCGCGCCCCAAAGCCGATAAAGTGACCGCCGAGTTCTTCGCCGGGGACCGCGCCGACCAGTCCCTGCTTGGCTACCTGCGCGGCCTGCGACCGGGATGCAAGGTCGGTCTCATCAGCAATGCCTGGTCGGGGCTGCGGGCCTGGATCAACAGGCAGGGCTTCGCCGATGCATTCGACCACATGGTCATTTCGGCCGAGGTCGGCGTGATGAAACCCGACCCGCGCATCTACCGCCTGGCGCTCGAAGAACTGGCTGCCAGCCCCGGGGAGTCCGTTTTCATCGACGATGTGCTGACCAACGTGGAAGCGGCGCGGGCAGCCGGCATGGCCGGCATCCACTTCACCCAGCCCGAAGCGGCGCAGGAAGAGTTGAAACAACTGCTCAACAATCACCGGTGACCTTCCGCCTGTCGGGGGGATAGGTCGCCTGACAGGATAGACAATGAAAATTACACTGAACAACCGCCCGGTCCTGCGCGACCTGGGAGATGGGTTGGCGCTTTGCCGGTCCACGAGGGAGGACGCCGACGGGCTGGCTGAGTTCAATTCCCGCATCCACAGCGATTCGGGCTTCGACAAACCGGATGAACAGGTCGGGGCCTGGGTGCGCGACCTGCTCACACTCCCCCATCCCACGTTCCACAGCGACGATTTCACCATCGTGGCCGAGGCCGCCAGCGGCAGGATCGTCTCCTCGCTCAACCTCATCTCGCAGACCTGGGCCTATGATGGGATTCCCTTCGGGGTCGGTCGCCCGGAACTGGTGGGCACCCTGCCCGACTACCGCGGCCGCGGCCTGGTGCGCCTCCAGTTCGAGGAGGTGCACCGCTGGAGGGCCGGGCGCGGCGAATTGGTCCAGGGTATCACCGGCATCCCGTTCTACTACAAACTCTTCGGCTACGATATGGCCCTGGAACTAGGCGGCGGGAGAACCGGTTATGAAGCCCAACTGCCAAAACTGAAAGAAGGCGAGAGTGAACCGTTCGTGATCCGCCCGGCGGTCGATGCCGATATTCCTTTCCTTATGGAAGTCTACGCCCACGGCTGCAAACGGCGGCTGGTCACCTGCGCCCGGGATGAAGGGAACTGGCGTTACGACCTGGGCGGCCAGAGCCCGAAGAATGTCGACCGGCTGGAGTACCGAATCCTGTCGCGCGCCGGGAGCGGCGAACCCGTCGGCTACTTCACCCATCCCTGGTTCGTCTGGGACACCGGCCTGATCGCCAACCACTACGAACTCAAGCCGGGCGTCTCCTGGCTGGAGGCCACCCCGAGCGTGGCGCGCTACCTGTGGCAGGAAGGCGAAACCCGCTGGAAACAGGAGGAAAAGCCCGGGACCCGCACTGCGTACAGTTTCTGGTTCGGCGCCGAGCACCCGGCTTACGACATCTTCCGCGAGAAACTGCCGCGCCTGCGCGACCCATATGCCTGGTACATCCGCGTGCCAGACCTGCCGAAGTTCATCCGTCACATCGCCCCGGTATTGGAGCGGCGCATCGCGGAGTCGGCCATCGTCGGCTACCGTGGTTCGTTGCAGGTCAGTTTCTACCGCTCGGGGTTGCGACTGGCCTTCGAGGCCGGCCGCCTGAGCGCCGCCGAAGCCTGGCAGCCGAAACCTGGGGATGGCGGGCAGGCGGCCTTCCCCGACCTGTCGTTCCTGCAACTGGTATTCGGTTACCGGTCATTCGAGGAACTGGAACAATCCTACGCGGATTGCTGGTACAGCAGCGATGAGGCGCGCCTGCTGCTGGATACGCTCTTCCCGAAAAAAGCCTCATCGGTGATGTTCGTGAACTAGCGCCCAGGAAAGAATGAAAAGATTCCTCGCCTCCACTTTCGACCAATTCCGCCTGTTGAACAGGCCGGCGCGCCTGTTCCTGCAGGCCATCTTCTTCGACGGCCTGCTGTTCAGCGGTTTCAACCTGTTCTTCAACCTGTACATCATCGAGGCCGGGTTCGACCGCGATTTCCTCGGGCTGGTCAACGCCGCCCCGTCCATTTCAGCGCTGCTGCTGGGCGTGCCGATGGGCCTGCTCTCGGACCGCATCGGGCGCAAACGCGCCATGCTGGCCGGGTTCACCATCGCCAATTTCGCCATCATAGGGACGCTGCTCACCCGTTCCGAAGCGGCCATCATCGTCCTGGCGTTCATCTGGGGCGCGGCCGGACAACTCTATTTCCTCAGCCATGCCCCTTTCATGATGAAAGCCTCCGATGATAAGAGCCGGGATATCCTGTTCAGTTTCAGTTTCGGCATGTTCCCGCTTTCGAGCACACTGGGCAGTTTCCTGGCGGGCTACCTGCCGGGGCTCTTCCGGGAGTTCTCCGGTGTCGCCTCCAGTGCGGGAGCCTACCAGGCGGCGTTGTTGGTGTGTGTCACAGCCAGTTTCGTGGCGCTCATCCCGCTCGCTTTGATCCGGGATGTGGAATCCGCCCCGGCGCAGGAAAAAGCCGGGGGTACGGCGGACAGGCCCCCGCTCCGGAAAGCGCTCTTCCGCCCCCTGACGCTCAAACTCTCCCTGCCGAACCTGGCGATCGGCCTCGGGGCGGCGATCCTCGTCCCGTATTTCAACATCTTTTTCGTCGAACGCTACGGGATGAGCGACTCGGCTCTCGGCATCCTGTTCGGCGCCGGTTCGCTCATCACCGGCATCGGCTGCATCATCGGGCCGCGCCTGGTGGGCGGGTTGGGCGGCAAGATCCGGACGGTTGTGATCGGACAGGCCATCAGCCTGTTCTTCCTGCTGGCGATCGGTTTCTCACCCTGGCCCTGGCTGGCGATGGCCGGTTTCCTGGTGCGCGGGGCGTTGATGAACATGGTGGCGCCCTTCTTCGACGCCTACGCCCTCGAACGGACCGACGAGGCCGAGCACGGGACCGTCAACAGCATCCGCAACCTGGCCTGGAACGTGGGCTGGGCGGTCGGACCCTATATCTCCGGGGTGGTGCAGCAGCATTACGGCTTTTCCCCGCTCTTCGTCGGCACCGCCGTGTTGTACGCCATCGCCATCGCGCTGACCTGGTTCTTCTTCCGCCCGAAGGCAGGTTGTAATCCTCCACCTGTCCCTGTTTTGGATGTTGTCACATGAAAAGACAATGCCCGATGGATATCTCACCGGGCATTGTCTTTCGGATGCGGCGCCGTCAAGTCAGTTTTGCGACACCTGGAGTCTGGAAAGGCAAGGCGAGGATCGGGCCGGTGACAAACGGTTTTCATACCTCGCAGCGGCTGGCCAGCCCCACAAGCAGGGCCAGTCCCTTTTCGAGGGGGTCGAGTTCGATGCTTTCATGCACGGTGTGTCCGCCGCTGCCATGCGTCAGTCCGATCGCAACAGCCGGCAGGCCGCGGCTGAGGGGGATATTGGCATCGGTCGAGCCGATGTTGAGCGTCGGAACGATATCCAGTTCCTTCAGGCAGGCGCAGGCCAGCCTCACTAGGGGATGGGAGGCCGGGATCTCGCCTGCCGGGCGCTGGCCGATGACCTCCACATTCATTTCCACCCCGGCCTGTTCGGAAGCATGCGCCAGGGCCTCCACCTGGCCGGCCAGCGCCAGCAGGGCGCCGGGGTCCTCCGAGCGCAGGTCGAGTTCCAGGCTGGCCTGCGGCGCAATGGTATTGACCGAGGTCCCGCCGCAGATGCGCCCGACGTTCAGGCTGGTGCGCGGCGCGGCCGGCACCTGCAGGCCGGTGATGCCCGCCGCCAGGCGGGTGAGCACATGCACCGCCGATGGTTTGCCGTAATCGATCCACGAATGCCCGCCGCCGGTCTGGACCGTGATGCGGTAGCGGCGCACGCCCAGGGCGCGGTGGTAGACATGTCCCAGCGCCATGCCTTCCAGGACGATGTAGGCGCGCGGGGCGCTGCCGAAGCGTTCGACCACGGCCTTCATGCCGCGCAGGTCGCCCAGGCCCTCCTCGCAGACATCCGCCGCCAGCCACAGGTCGCCGGGCAGGGACAGGCCGCGCTCCCGCAGGGACCAGGCCAGCGCCAGCAACCCGGCCAGCCCGGCGGCGTTATCGCCCACGCCGGGGCCGGTCAAATGTCCCGGCTGGCGGTCGAGCCGCAGGTCCACCTCGAACGGGAAGACGGTATCCAGGTGCGCCGAGACCACCAGCGGCCGGGCAGCGCCGCTCCCCGGCAACCGGGCATAGACGTTCCCGGTTACATCCTGCGCAATATCAGCCAGCCCCTCCTCGAAGAAACGCTGGCGCATGTATTCCGCCCGTTCCTGCTCATGGAATGTGGGGGCGGGGATCTGCTGGATTTCGCAGATCGCCTCCGCCACCCGTGCGATGATGGGATTCATACCTGCCTCACGTTGTCTCCGAGCGCATCCAGGCGCGCCTGCGCCAGGCCGGGCAGGGCTTCCAGGGCATGGAAGGCGCCGCTGCCTTCGATGGTCAGGGATGCGGATACGTTGCCCTGCAGGACGGCGCGCAATGGGTCGTAACTCTGACGGTAACCTGCCAGGAAGCCGCCGCAGAACGAATCGCCCGCCCCGGTCGGGTCGACCACCTGCACCGGGTAAGCCGGCGCCTGCCAGCGCTTGCGGCCTACGGCGTCGTACAGCAACTGGCCGCGCCCCCCGCGCTTGATGACGATGATCTCGCAGCCGAAAGACCCAAGTTCATCGGCCATCTGCCACAAGTCGTCGGTGCTGCCCCAAAAGAGCGCCCGCGCCTCCTCCTCCGATGGAAGGAAGGCTGTCAGCCCGTGCAGCAGGCTGCGGACGCCATCCCAGCCGGCCGTGACCATATAGGCGGAGGCGGGGTCGACCGTCAGGGTCGGGACCGCCGCCTGGCGGAAGGCGGAAGCCAGCAGGCTGTGCGTCCCCAGGTCGAGCGGGCAGAAATGGGCGGCGCGCGCCTCCAGGTATTCGAGCGGGATGTCGGCCAGGCGTGGGGCGGCGGGGGGAGGTTCGGCGCGGCCGTCGAATTTCTCGTCCGGAGGCTGGTAACCGAGAAGCGACTTGGGGATGCTGAGACCGAGGCGGGCAAAGTGCCCGACCGGGTTGGTGCGGTGGGCGGTCTGCGGGCCGGTGTAGGCCAGGAAGGAGCGTACGTCCAATGCCCCGGGCAGGATGCACACGCCGCGCCGGTCGAAACCGCGCCCTTCAAGCGCTGCCAGCCAACCGGCCGGGTAGTCCTCCCCGACCCGGCTGAGCAGGCCGGCGCCGCCATCCCAGACCGCCAGCCCGGCGGCGGCATAGAGCAGGCTGCCGCCCGGCGCGTCGACCAGCGGCCTTCCGTTGGGCGGCAGGACGGTCTCGCGGCGCAGGGCGCCGGTCAGGACATACGTGGGGGCGTCTGGTTTCATGGCAAGGAGGTTCTTTGCGCCAGTCGCAGGCTGGCCGGGTTGAGTCTCTAGAATTGTCCGGTCATCCTCGGTATAATGTGCATGCCCGGTCTCCGGCAGTTCCTCCGATGGCAGGGCGACCCGTCAGCGACGGGGATCGAGGCAGTCCGATTATAGCAAATACCAGGTCATCATCCATCGATAAGGAGAACCGTTCATGAGCAGGAAAAAAGTTCGCGTGGCGATCATCGGCGTGGGCAACTGCGCTTCTTCACTGGTACAAGGTGTGCATTTTTACAAAGATACGCCTGATAAATCCACCGTCCCCGGCCTGATGCACATCAACCTGGGCGGTTACCACATCCGTGATATCGAGTTCACCCTTGGCATCGATGTGGTGGACACAAAAGTTGGGAAGGACCTCTCGGAGGCGATCTTAGCCCACCCCAACAACACCTATCAATTCACCGACGTGCCGAAGATGGGCGTGCCGGTGGTGCGCGGCATGACCCACGACGGCCTGGGAAAATACCTCTCGCAGGTGGTCAAGAAAGCGCCCGGTCCGACCGCCGACATCGTCCGCCTGCTCAAGGAGACTAAGACCGATGTGGTGGTCTCCTACCTGCCGGTCGGCTCGGAGATGGCGACCAAGTGGTACGTGGAGCAGATCCTGGAAGCGGGTTGCGCCTTCGTCAATGCCATCCCGGTCTTCATCGCCTCGTCGGAATACTGGGGCAAGCGCTTCAAGGATGCCGGGCTGCCCGTCCTGGGTGACGATATCAAGTCCCAGGTGGGGGCCACCATCCTGCACCGCGTCCTGACCAGCCTGTTCGTGGACCGGGGGGTGAAGATCGACCGCACCTACCAGTTGAACTTCGGCGGCAACACCGATTTCCTGAACATGCTGGAACGCGAGCGGCTGGAATCCAAGAAGATTTCCAAGACCGGCGCGGTGACCAGCATGATCCCTTACAACCTGGGGGAAGAGAACGTCCACGTCGGGCCGTCGGACTATGTGCCGTGGCTGAGCGACCGCAAGTGGTGTTACATCCGTATGGAAGGCACCACCTTTGGCGATGTGCCCCTCAACCTGGAGGCCAAACTGGAAGTGTGGGACAGCCCCAACTCGGCCGGGGTCATCATCGACGCCGTGCGCTGCGCCAAGATCGCCCTCGAGCGCGGCCTCTCCGGCCCGATCATCGAACCGTCGTCCTATTTCTTCAAGACCCCGCCCAAACAGTTCCGAGACGAACTGTGCCGGGAGATGACCGAGGCCTTCATCCGCGGCGATGGGAAGAAGTAGCCGGCTGCGCCGCCTGGTGGACGCCAGCCCGATCCGCCCGCTGGTGGCTGCCGTCCTGCGCAAGGTCTGGAACATGTCCGAGTGCATCTTCTGCAAGATCGCAGCAGGCAGGTTGCCGGCGCGCATCCTCTACCAGGACGACCTGGTGACCGCCTTCCACGACCTGCACCCGGCCGCCCCGGTGCATATCCTGGTCATCCCCAACCGGCACATCGCATCGGTCAACGACCTGGACCCCGGCGACGAGGCCCTGGTGGGACGCATGTTCACCGCCGCCCGGCGACTGGCGCAGGAGATGGGCCTCCATGAAAACGGCTACCGGCTGATCGTCAATACCGGCCCGCACGGCGGCCAGACCGTGCTCCACCTGCACCTGCACCTGATCGGCGGCCAGCCGATGAAATACCCAATGGGTTGAACCAAAAAGGAGACCGTCCTGCACGACGGTCTCCTTTTTCATCCTGTTTCCCGGCTAATCTTGTTTGCGCGTCCGCCAGGCGTAGAACCCCAGGCCAAAACCGCCCAGCAGCAGCAGCGCACCCAGGACGCCAAGCAGCGGAGAGCGCCCCCCGCCTTCCTCCACCTGCGGCTGGCTGCCGTACTGGGCGCCGAAGGCCACCAGGGTGGTGTCGCCGGCCGTGACCGTGATCGAATTGGACAACACCGTGGTAGGATTGTACCCGTCCGGCACGGCGGCGCTGACTGTGTACTCGCCTTCCGGCACGTCGCTGAAGCAGACCGGGTCGAGGCCCGGCAGGGTATCGAGCGTTCTGGAATACCCCCCACTCAGGCCGGTCAGGCTAACGGCGCCGCCGGCGATCACCGGTTCGGTCACATCCGGGATATAGGCGCCCAGGGCATCCGTATCCGCCTGGCGCATGGCGTCGCCGTTGAGGTCTTCATACAACGCCACACACACATCGGCGCCGCCGGGGAAGGGCGTGGGCGTGGGAGCGGCCGGGGTGGGTGAGACGGATAGCGCCGGCGTTGCGGAGGCAAAGGCCGGGCCGCCGAAGCCGATCACCAATGCCTGGTTGGGGGTGATGGTGCAGGCTTCGTCGAGATTGTTGGTCTCGCGGATATAGTCCACCGAGACGCCGGTAAGGAGCGAGATGCGCAGGCAGGTATCGTCCGGCTGGACGATGTAGATGATCCGCCCATCCGGCTGGGGGGTGGGGGTGGCATACTGCTGGGAGAGCGGCGCGGCTTCCCCGGCGGCCAGGGCGTTGAATGACAGTCCTGCCAACAACAGGAAAACCAGGGAAAAAACCAGCGCCAGCGGGGTCCTTTTGATCATAAGTCACCTGGCAGGATTATATCATCATGGTCCGGCAATTCTGGTTGCAGCGCCTCCCTGCCCGTGTTAGAATACCGCTACCTGCCTACCGGTAACCTGGAGCCCCCAATGCCCGATTTTATCGAAGTTGTCATCGACAGTGTGCGCGTCAGCCTGATGTCTGCGCAGCGGATCGTCGTCCTGCGCCAGAAGGATGCCGAGCGCTACCTGCCCATCTGGGTCGGGCCGTTCGAGGCCGAAGCCATCACGATCGCCCTGCAGGAGGTGGAGGTCATCCGCCCGTTGACCCATGACCTGCTGCGGAATGTCTTCCAACTGTTCGATGTCCGCATCCTGCGGATCGAGATCAGCGCCCTGAAAGCGGACATCTACTACGGCAACATCGTAGCCGAGGGCAACGGCAAGGTCTACAACATCGACGCCAGGTCGTCGGACGCCATCGCCCTGGCCGTGCGCGCCCATGCGCCGATCCTGGTCGGGAGTTCCGTCATGGATACAGCCGGCATCACGCCGGAGAAGGACCTCGAAGAACAGCCAGACCTGCCGCCGGTCGAGGAACCGCCGCCCCCACCGGGCGCAACCCAGGCTGGCGAGGACCGGCTCTCGGTCTTCGAGGATTTCCTGAAGGGACTCGATCCCGACGAAGACCGCCCGGAAAAAGGGGTTTGAGACGCAATGATGACCGACCTGCCCCCCGAAGGCCCGGACCTGGGCCCGGTTGAGTCCCCGCCGCTGGAAGGGACCTCCTTCCCGACCGCCCCCGTCATCCCCCACAACCGTGAAGCCGAAGAAGCCGTTGTTGGGGCTGTGCTCATCAATCCCGAAGCCTACTACGACCTGGCGCAGTTCCTGCAGGCGGACGATTTCTACATCCACCGCCTGCGCTTCATCTGGGAGGCTTTCAACCGCCTGCATGAACACCGCACGCCAATCGACTTCCTGACCGTCACCGAGGAACTGGAAAAGGCCGGCCAGTTGTCCGAAGTGGGCGGCCCGGCCTACATCACCGCCCTGCTCAACCAGGTGCCGACCTCGCTCCACGCCGAGGCCTACGGGCGGATGGTGGAGGCTGCGGCCATCCGCCGCCGCATGATCACCGCCGCCAACCAGATCGCCTCGATGGCCTACGACCAGCACGAGTCGGTCGAAAACGTGATCGAGGAATCCGAGAAGTCCATCTTCAATGTCAGCGAGCGGCGGCTGCGGCACGATGTCCAGCCGATCTCGGCCGCCGTCAGCGAATACTACGACCGGATCGACGAACTCGCCAAGCGCCCCGAGGATTTCTTCGGCGTCCCGACCGGCTTCATTGACCTGGACAAGATGCTCGGCGGCCTGCAGGCCTCCGACCTGTTGATCATCGCCGGCCGCCCCGGCCAGGGCAAGTCCGGCTTCCTGCTCTCGATCGCCCGCAACGCCGCCCTGACCCACAAGAAACACGTGGCGGTCTTCTCGCTCGAAATGTCCAACGAACAGGTTGTCCAGCGCCTGGTGGCGCAGGAGACCGGCATCGACAGCCAGCGCCTGCGCAACGGTAAACTGAACGAGGAGGAATGGCCGCTCTTTACCCAGTCCATCGAAGTATTGGGCGGCACGCGCATGTTCCTGGATGACACACCCGCCATCACCCCGCTCCAGTTGCGCACCAAGTGCCGCCGGCTGGAAATGGAATACGGCCTCGACCTGGTGATCGTGGACTACCTGCAACTGATGAGCGGGGACACGCGCACCGACAACCGCGTCCAGGAAGTCTCCTACATCTCACGCAACCTGAAGGCGCTGGCGCGTGAACTCAAGACGCCGGTGCTGGCAGCGGCGCAACTCAGCCGCGCCGTGGAGCAGCGCACCGAAAAACGCCCGGTGCTTTCGGACTTGCGGGAATCCGGGAGCCTCGAACAGGACGCCGACATCGTCATGTTCATCTACCGTCCCGACCAGTACGAGAAGGATACCGTCAAGCAGAACGTGGCCGAGATCATGGTCGCCAAGCACCGCAACGGCCCGACCGGCAGCATCGAACTCATCTTCCGCAACAACCTGGCCAAGTTCGAAAACGCCGCCACCCGGCGCATGGACCTCTCCCAACTCTAGGCAGGCATGGGTAAATTCCCCGGTTTCAGCGGCGATGAGACCTTCACCCGGGTCCCCGATTCGTTTTTCCGCCAGTTGCTGGCGCAGGTGGACGAGCTCGACGAACTGAAGGTCATCCTGCACGCCATCTGGCGCGTCGAACACATGGAAGGCGCGCTGCATCCCCTGCGGGAGGCGGACTTTGCGGAGGCGCTGGCAGACCCGGCCCCGGCGCTGGAAAAAGCCGTCCGGCGCGGCAGCCTGCTCCAGGTCCCGGGCGGGACGGGGGATCTCTTCTTCCTGAACTCGCCCCGCGGCCGGGCGGCGGCCGAGGCCCTGCGGGACGGCGGCCTGGATCCCGCCTCCCTGCCCCGCTCCGTCCCGCCGCCCGAACGTCCGAACATCTTCCGCCTGTACGAGGAGAACATCGGGCCGCTGACCCCGCTCATCGCCGACATGTTGAAGGACGCCGAACGGGAGTACCATGCCGAATGGATCGCGGAAGCGCTGGAGATCGCGGTCGTGAAGAACGTCCGCAACTGGAAGTATGTGGAAGCCATCTTGAAGCGCTGGAAAGAAAAAGGGAAAAATGAAGGAAAAGATCGGCAAGACGCTGTCAAGGATTTCAAGCGATACAGTGAAGGCGAGTTCGCCGAGTTCTTCAAACACGACTAGGGAGACGCTCCCCAAAGGGGATGCCCTCGGCGACCCGGACTGCCCGCATTGCCATGGGGCGGGCTATGTGCGCTACGACCTCCCGCTGGGCGACCCGAAGTTCGGCCGGCTGGAAGTGTGCGCCTGCCGGGCGGCGGACCTTGCCGAGGGCGCGCGCGAGCGCCTGTTCGAAATGAGCCGGCTCGACCGGCTGAGCCACCTGACATTCGAGAATTTCGAGGCGCGGGGGAACAGAAACGCCAGGTTCATGACCCCGCAGGACGCGACCAGTTTGCAAACCGCGCGCGAATTGACGGAGAATTTTGCGCGCAACCCGCAGGGCTGGCTGCTGCTGGAGGGCGGATACGGCTGCGGCAAGACCCACCTGGCGGCGGCCATCGCCAACCTGGCGGTCTCGATGGGCAGGCCGACGCTCTTCATCACCGTGCCCGACCTGCTCGACAGCCTGCGTTTCGCCTTCAGCGACCCCGAGACGACCTTCGAGGCGCGCTTCGAGCAGATCCGCAACGCCGACTTGCTGGCGCTGGACGACTTCGGCACCCAGAACGCCACCGCCTGGGCGCAGGAAAAATTGTTCCAGATCATCAACTTCCGTTACATCAACAAACTACCGACGGTCATTACCACCAACCTGATGCTGGACGAGATCGAGAGCCGCATCCGCTCACGCTTGCAGGACGAGGAGTTCGTGGCGCATGTGCGCATCACCGCCCCCGATTACCGCCGTCCCACCGAGACCAGCAACCCCGGCATCTCGATGTTGTCCCTGCCCGAGATGAAGGCCATGACCTTCAAGAACTTCGAAACCCGCGAAGACGAACTGGGCAAGGAGGCTGTGACCACCACCACGGTCGAGAAGCAGGACCGTTTCGGCAACCGGGTCAGGGACAAGGAGATCACGCGCCTCACGGTGGCGCAGGAGGATCTTAATACCCTGCGCAAGGCTGTCACTGCCGCCATCCTGTTCGCCGAGGAACCCGGCGGCTGGTTGGTATTGCTGGGCGGTTCCTACTGCGGCAAGACCCACCTGGCGGCGGCCATCGGCAACTATCGCATCGACCTGGGCGGGCAGGCCATCCTGGTGGAAGTGGCCGACCTGCTCGATTACCTGCGCCAGACCTTCAGCCCCAAATCGGATGTGTCGTTCGACCGCCGCTTCAACGAGATCAAGTCCACGCCCATGCTGATCCTCGACGACCTGAAAGAGAGCGGGACCAGTTCCGTCTGGGCGGAGGACAAACTCTACCAGATCCTCAACCATCGCTACTACGCCCAGCTGCCGACCGTCATCACCTCCACGCTCAAACCCGACCCGTTCGCGGTCAATTACCCCGGGTTGTGGAATAAGATCCTCGACGCGACGAAGAGCCAAGTCCACGTGATCGATATGCCGCCGTACCGGAGGATGGGGAGGGGGAAGTCCGCGGCGGGGCATAGGAAGAAATAGGAAATACTGACTAGGAAATATTCACGGTGACCAAACCGAAGCGGCGAACATTCAGTCGCGCGTTTCAAAACAAAAGGCGGCTGGAGAATGCCCTCACCCCCGACCCCTCTCCCTATTGGGGAGAGGGGAGTCCGCTGGCGGGAAGCTGGGTCACTTCAGGGATAAGGACAAGGAAGTGACGAGTTCATAAGATCTGACGTGTCTTATACGCGCCGTGGTTGACCAGAATCGACGTGTGGATGTAGGTCACGACAAGTGGAGTTTTACTCTTACTTGTGAGAAATGGAAAATCGTTCCACGAATTGCTTCGGGGTAAGAATGGAAATCCCCTTGTTAGTTTTCAAATCCAACAAGTGAGGGTCGCCAGAGACAATACAATCGGCTTCTTCTTCCACCGCGCAGGCTAACACAAAATCATCGTCACGGTCGGGGCTGATTGCGTCTGGTTCGAGAGTCCCAGAAGCGAGGACCGCGAACGCGCGCAGGAAGTCAAGCAGGGCTTCGGCTTCCTGGGCGGCTTTGGGATACTTGCGGGCAATGTGACGGCGCGAAACCACGTTGCCGAATTCTTCGAGCAAATGGGCGGATGTGACCAGTTGAATCTTTTCGCGGCGGGCGGCGTCCAAGATGGATGCCGAATATCCCGAAGCGATCACCCCGCTGACCAGCACGTTCGTGTCAAGAACGACTTTTGGCATGGCGCGCCTTGCGAACCTGCCGCGTGGCTTTCACCGCGTCCTTCATTACTTCGTTTTCATCAATGTGGGCATATGCCTTGCGAATCGCGTTGACGGAGGAAGCGAATCGCCGCGCAATCGCGGGACGGTCAAGGTCTTTGTCCAGGAGACGCCAGAGCGCGAGTTTTTCCTGCGCGGGCAGGCGACGCACAGCTTTTTGAATTTGGTCAATGGGTAGATCAATTTGGATGGTGTTCATTTCGATATCCTACCTGTATTGTACTCGAAATCGAATCGCCTCACTTGATTTGGAAAAAACTGCCGAAGTGTCTCACCCGCGCCATGGTTGACCAGGGTTGGCGCGGGGAGGTGGGTCACGAATGCCCTCACCCCCGACCCCTCTCCCTATTGGGGAGAGGGGAGTCCGCTGGCGAGGAAACTTCAAACCAAAAGGCGGCTGTCACGCCGCCTCCCTTCGATCGCGAAGCGCTCAGGGCAGGTTTTGATTCTGGGAGAGACCGTCCACGAATGATTCACGAATAAACGAATGGACAAGCGCCCGTATTCGAGCATTCGTGGTTTTTATTCGTGGATGGTTTACTTTATTCCGCTTCCCTCGCGGCCACCTCTTCCAGCGTCACCTTCAACGCCTTCGCCAGCGCGGACAGGATGTCCGTGCTTCCCTTTGCGTTTGCCTGTCTTGATCTGCTCGATGAAAATCCTTTACCCACGAAAACGATTCTGATGTATATTTAGACCATCATCCTGTCAACGGAGTCATCTGTGTTCGAGCGAATCCTGAGCCAACTTCGAGAGAGAGTCCGCACACGGCAATATGTAATGACCGTCCATGCAGAAGATGAAATGGACGAAGACGGCTTGACAATTTTTGACGTGGAAAGCGTGATCCTGTCAGGTAAGATTATCGAACGTCAGAAAGACCAGAATACAGGCGAATGGAAGTATCTCGTCAAGGGCGAATCGCTGGCTGGCGAGTCTATCGTTACCGTTGCCAGAATCAGCCCAACTGGAAAACTGGCGTTCGTCAATGTGTTTCGCGAATAAGGAGAAACTATTACATGCGACATTTGCGGCAAAAAAGGAGCCGAAATCCGTTACATGACGCGCAGTTACGGGAAGGGCGCGAATTTATTGATTATTGAGAACGTGCCTGTGGTAGTCTGTCCCAACTGCGGGGAGAGTTATCTCACCGCGGAAACATTGCACGAGATCGAAAGGATCAAATTGCACCGAAAGAATCTGGCGAAGTTGAAAAGCGTTGCAGTGGCCGAGTTTGTGGACGCGTGAGTAATAAATCCGAAGTCGCAAGGCTTCGGATTTATAGTTGCCGATTACTTGTTCATCGTCATTCCGCTTCCCTCGTGATCACCTCTTCCAACGTAACTTTCAACGCCTTCGCCAGCGTCCAACGTAGTTTTCCCATCCCATTCTGCATCGCTCCGGGTTACATCCGGCTGGGGATAAGGGTACGCTTCTCACTAGCAAGGGAGCCGTCAGGGAATGTACAATACATTCGTGCAAACGAATATATCGCCCATCGAAACCATCTCCCAACTCCTGCAAACCCTCGCCCAGCCCGCCCGCCTGCAGATCCTGCTTGCAATCGGCGAGACGGAAACATGCGTCTGCCATCTCGAAGCGGCGCTCGGCTGGCGGCAGGCGTACCTCTCGCAGCATCTGATGGCGCTGCGCAAAGCCGGGCTGCTCGAATCCCGCCGGGCGGGACGCTTCATCCACTACCGCCTCGCCGACCCGCGCCTGCTGGCGCTCGTCCGGCATGCGGCGGAACTGCGCGGCGTCTCGCTGCCGGACCTGGCCCCTTCGCCGGAGTGCGGCTGCCCGAACTGCTGCAAGGGGGAAAGCGCATGAGCGACATTCCCACTTTTCTGTTGAGCCTGCTCCAGGGCGGTTTGGGCAACCTGGCCGCCTACCTGGCCGCCCACGTTCTCCTGTGCCTGCTTCCCGCCTTCTTCATTGCCGGGGCGATGACCGCCCTCATCCCCAAAGAGACGGTCACATGCTTCCTGGGGCGCAACACGCCCAAGTGGATTTCCTACCCGGCGGCGGCGCTGGCTGGTTCGGCGCTGGCGGTTTGCTCCTGCACCATCGTGCCGCTCTTTGCAGGCATCTACAAAAAGGGCGCCGGGATCGGCCCGGCGATCACCTTCCTGTTCTTTGCCCCGGCGGCCAACATCCTGGCGCTCATCTACACCGGCGGCGTCATCGGCGCGGACCTGGCGCTCGCCCGCCTGTTGCTCTCGCTGGCCTTCGGCATCGGCATCGGCATGATCATGGCGCTCATTTTCCGTAAGGACGACACCGCCCACGACAAGGCGGCCGAGGAAATGTTCGGGGGAAAGAAAGCCATGCGCCGCGCCGCCCTGGTCTTCCTGCTCGTGCTGGTGGCCCTGCTGCTCTCCGGCACGCTCAAGGTCGGCCTGCTGACGGACGCCTGCCTCGATTTCAACCTGCCCATCTCCGGCATGGACCGCTTCCAGGATTTCCTCAACAACCTGGTCCCTTACGATGCCAGCCGCGGCGAGGAGGGCGTCACCGCCCAGGGCGCGGTCCTGATCGGCCTGCTGCTCCTGGTGGGACTCTCGGCCTGGCGCGGCTTCGAGCGCATCCACAACGGCTTCAACGCCTGGACCTGGATCGCGCTCGGCCTGACCGGCCTGACCCTGCTGGCGGCGTCTCTGGGCATGAATCCCCACGCGGGCGGGCTGGACATCCTGCTGGCCGGCAAATTCTTCGGCGTCCTGCTGGCGCTCGTCGTGCTGG
>VGNO01000027.1 GCA_016865985.1 Chloroflexota bacterium
GCTCAAACCGGAGGCTCTGACCGAAGCGGCGGAAAAGAGCCTGCAAGCCGCCCTCGAAGGGGCGGAATCCACGCCGCGCGCTGCCGGTTCGGTGGACGACCTGCTCGCTGCCTTCGTGCCGATGATCCCGGCGGTCAACCGCTTCTTCGACGATGTGCTGGTCATGGCCGAAGACAAGGCAGTCCGTGAGAACCGCCTGGCCTTGCTGCAGCGCATTGCCGCCCTGGCCGGCGGGGTGGCGGACCTTGGAAAACTGGAAGGCTTCTAAGCCTTTGCAGGAGTAAAGTAAAGAAGGACGAGGCGCTCCATCGTCCTTCTTTTTGTTGTGGGGCAGGGTTGGCGCGGTTCGCCGTTACTTTTCCTGGAACCCGTCCATATAGACCCTGATCTGCGGCAGGGCGCTCAGTTTCTCGAAGAAGAAGTTGTTGACGATGTTGATCACTTCACCGCGCGTCGCCTCGGCTTCGGTGGTCAGCCCCTCGCCGCTCGCCAGGTTGTCCAGGCTGCGGCGCAGGTTCATCAGGTGGCGGACGATGGCGGTCTCCTCCGCCCCTTCCAGCGCCTCCACCACCGATAGGATCAGGCGGTCGGCCTGGGCGCGCACCGCCTCCACTTCGATGGTCGAACCCGGCTGGCTGCACTCGTCCATCGTGCGGACGAGCGACCAGACCTGGTACAGCATCGAGGCCGGTTCGTCGAACAGTTCCCGGATGAAGGCGGCTTCCTCGTAGCGCCCCGTCAGGCGGAAGATGTTGTACATGCGCTTGGCGGCCTTGCCGTAGTTGACATCCCTGGTCAGGTACTTGTTGACTTCCTTCTCCAGTTGGTGGATATACTCGTCCATCGCATCGGCCGAGACATGCTGCGCCAGTTTCGAGAAGATCGGCACCGATTCGGCCTCCAGGTAGACTTCCTGGAAATAGGGGTCGAGGTAGCCGTCGAGCGGGGTGATGGAGCCGTCGGGCGCCTCCCAGGTCACATCCAGCATGTTGCTGGCGTTCGCCAGTTGGCCGCGCGCGGGGTCGGCCACCACCCAGTCCAGTTTGCACCAGCCGGGGTCGGAGGCCAGGTCGTCCCATTTGATGGATAACGCTTTACCCTCCGGCGTGAAGGCGTCGATCTGCCCGGCCTGTACTTCCGCCGCCGACCAGGCGGCGGGGCTGCCCTTGGCAACCGGTTTTCCTTCCTTGACCAGGTCGCACGGATAGGAGCCATACTTGACCTCGATCAACTGATAGTTCGTCCCTTTCAGGGTATCCAGAGCTTTTTTTCGCATGGTGTCGGCCAGGATTTTGCAGGCTGCCGCCCGGCTTTCAGCCTTGATGTTGATGCGCTCGAAGTAATCGGCATCGCCGGGGTAGGCCTGGATCTTGGACTGCGCCGATGAGCCGGAGAGCGCCAGGGCGGTCTCCACCACGCCGGGGACATCCTTGAACTCCACCAGCCGCCCGACGCGGCGGAAATGCTCCAGGTCGGCTGGGCTGAAGTCGAGCATGGAGACACGGTGGCCGAAAACGCCGGTGCGTTCATCCATCACGATCTCCTCGCCCTGGTCAGCGGCCAGGGCAGTCAGCCATTGCAGGGCGTCGGCTTCATCCATCTCAACGCCCAGCCGCCGGGCGGATTCGATGATGCGGGTCAGGTCAGCAGACGGTGGGATGGTTTTGGGGTCGCTCATTTATTCTCCTTTGGGTCGGTGCGGGTCGCGCTGTGTTCCCTGGCCTCGGCCAACATGCGACGGAAGATCTCGGCCTGGTCGAGGGCATCGCGCAGGGCATGGTGGGTCAACTCGCGGGCGCCGAAGTAACGGCGGGTGACGTTGCGCATGGAGGTCTCCTGCCAGCAGGAGCCGGTCAGGCCCATGAAGAAGGCCTTCACATCCAGGGCGTTGTGCCCGAATGGGTTGCGCCCGAGGTAGTTGTGGAAATAGTCGTTGACGAACATCCAGTCGAAGGGGGCGTTGAAGGCCACGAAGACCGGTTTGTGTCCGGCGGGTGTGACCTGTTCGACCCAGCCGGCGAACTGCTGCATGGCCTGCGCCGGGGGCAAGCCGCGCGCCTTGAGCGATTCCATCTTCAGGCCGCTGACCAGCAGCGCCTGGGGTAGAAAGTTATCGTTCACCGGCTGGAGTTCGGCGTAGAAGGTGCTGGTCGGCTCGAAGACCGTGCAGGCGCCGATCGAGAGCATCGAATAGATGCGCGGCGACGGCCCGGCGGTCTCGATATCGACGGAGATGTAACGTTCTTCGCAGGAGTTGGTGTTTTCTGTCATAGTCACCGATTATAGCCGTTCCGGGCGATTTGATGTCGCCGGAGTGGCTCAGCCTGCGGGCTTCCAGGTTGGCCAACATCGCGGGTAAAGATGCAGGAAGCAGTATAATTCACCCACGCCGAAACCCACCTGTCATTGCTTGCCGCTGATTACTGATACCCCATGGCTCAACTTGAAGAAATCAAAGCCCGCATCGATATTGTAGACCTGGTCTCCGAGACGGTCAAACTGCGCCGCGCCGGCAGGAACTTCTCCGGCCTGTGCCCCTTCCACAGCGAGAAGACTCCCTCCTTCATCGTCTCGCCGGAGCGCGGCGCCTGGCGCTGTTTCGGCCAGTGCAACGAGGGCGGCGATATCTTTAGTTTCGTGATGAAGAAGGAGGGCTGGGATTTCAAGGAGACGCTACGCTTCCTGGCGCAGAAGGCGGGCGTCACCCTCGAAGCCTACACCCCCCGCCAGCAGGAGGCAAAGGACGCCAATGAGCGGCTGCGCGGCCTGCTCGAGGAAGCCGTCAACTTCTACCGCCACCAACTGCTCCAGACCGACGCCGGCAAGGGTGCGCTGGATTACCTGCACGAAAAGCGCGGCCTGACCGGCGCCACGGTCGAGACCTTCGGCCTGGGTTACGCCCCCGATGCCTGGGAATCCGCCCGGACGCATTTCATCGATAAAGGGTACGCAGAATCGGAATTGCTGGAGGCCGGGCTGCTCTCCAGCCGCGATTCGGGCGGGACCTACGACCGCTTCCGCAACCGGATCATGATCCCGATCCGCGACGAGCAGGGGCGCATGGCCGGTTTCGGGGCGCGCATCATGCCCCCCCACTCCCCCCCATTACCTTCGGAAATGGGGGGGGACAAGGGGGGGGCCAAGTTCCTAAACTCGCCCGAAACGCCGCTCTTCTCCAAGAGCCGCCTGCTCTATGGCCTGGACCGCGCCCGCAAACCGATCCGCATTGCCGGCCAGGCTGTCATTGTGGAAGGCTACCTGGATGTGATCGCCCTGCACCAGGCCGGGTTCGAGAATGTCGTCTCGCCGATGGGCACGGCGTTGACCGAGGAGCAACTGCGGTTGCTGAAGCGCTCCACCCGCCGCATCGTGCTGGCGCTCGACCCGGATGCCGCCGGCCAGAAGGCTGTTCTGCACGGACTGGATGCGGCGCGCCAGGCGCTCGACCGCCAGACCGAGACCGGCTTCGATGCCCGCGGCCTGCTGCGGCACGAAGCCCGCCTCCAGGCCGACCTGCGGGTGGCGTCCATGCCCGACAACCTCGACCCGGACGAGATCGTCCAGCGCGACCCGGATGAATGGAAGCGGCTCGTCAGCGAGGCGCAGCCGGTGGTGCTGCATGTGATGAACACCCTGGCTGCCGGGCGCGACCTGGAGGACGCCAGGGTCAAGTCCGAGATCGCGGCGCAGGTGCTGCCGCTGATCGAAGACCTGCCCAACCCGGTCGAGCGCGATACCTATCGCCAGCGCCTGGCGCGTTTCCTGAAGGTGGATGAACGCGCCCTGCTCGGCCCCCAGGCTGCGGGTGGGAAGGGGAGACGCATCCGCCCGCGGCCGGAGAAGCCGGCCCAGGCGCAGGGAGAGGCCCCGGCGGTGGAAGCGCGTCCCCTTTCGCCGGGTCATTCCATCGAGTCCCATATCCTCAGCATCCTGCTGGCAAAGCCCGGCTTGCTCTACCGCCATGACCGGGCGTTGCAGGAGGCCGGGCTGGCGCGCCTGGGGGCGGAGGATTTCGGGTATACTGACCACCAGATCATTTTCCGCATGGTGCGCCAGGCGCTGGAACAGGAGGGGGCCAGCCCCGAGGAAGATTTGCGCCGGGAACTGCCGCTGGCCGGGCTGGCCGCCGACCTGCTGACGCAGGCGGCCCAATGGCAGCAGCGCGACGACACCCTGCTGGACGACCTGCTGCGGGCAACGGTCAAATTGCGCCGGATGGGATTGGGCGACAGCATCAACCAGTTGCGCTACCTGCAGGAGGAAGCCAACCAGCAGGGCGACCTGATGGCCGGTTCCTATCGCGAGATGGTGCTTCAGCAATCCCGCCTGCTGCGTCACCTCGACCAGGCGGGATCGAAACTGGGCGCAGCGCGCCGCCAGGATTAATCTATGCCGCGAAAAACGAAGCCAAAGCCCCGCCTCCCCCGCCGCCCGTCCGGGTCCGCTGAGCCGGTCGAGGCTGCCGAACCGGCGGCCGGGAATGGCCTTCCGGAAAGCGGACTGGAGGATGAACTCGACCTCGCTCACGGGCCGGAGGAGGCATTCCTGCCCGAGACCGAGGAGGTCAATGAATTGGGCGTGGAGGAAACCCTCCGCAGCCCGGAGGTGGCGGCCGAGTTATCTGAGGACCCGGTGCGGCTCTACCTGCGCGAGATCGGGCAGGTCAAACTGCTGGATTCCGACTCCGAGTTCCGCCTGGCGATCATGATCGAAGCCCGCCGCCTGACCCTGACCCTGGCGCGGCGTTTCACCGGGCGCTGGGCCTCCGAGCCGCCGGAGGTGGTCGCCTATCACGCCGCCCTGACCGACCTGCTGACGGCCTGGAAGCGCCTGGGCGAGGACGCCGCCCGGGTGGGCCTGGCGTTGCCGGATGCCGCCCTGATCCTGTCCGAGGCGCAGGCGCTGCACATCCAGTGGGAGACCGACATCCCGTCCTACCTGCGTTCCTACCTGGAGCGTGAGACGATGTGGGGCAAGGATCCGCTGTGGGACGGGTTGGTGACCCATGCCTACACCGTTTTCCTGGTATTCTTCATCCTGCCCGAGCGTTATGCCGACTGGCTGCTGCACCACATCCGCATCAACCACGACCTGCCCACCCTGCGCACCCTCTATCGCAACCTGCCTCCGGTCGATGAACTGAAACAGGAACTGGATTCCGTCCGCCGCCACGCCGAGGAGGCCGGACATGCCATCATCCGCGCCAACCTGCGGCTGGTGGTGAGTGTGGCCAAGCGTTACCTGGGGCGCGGCATCTCTTTCCTGGACCTGATCCAGGAGGGCAACCTGGGGCTACTGCGGGCGGTCAACAAGTTCGACCCGCGCCGCGGCTTCAAGTTCAGCACCTACGCCACCTGGTGGATCCGCCAGTCGATCAACCGTTCGATCGCCGAGCAGGCGCGCACCATCCGCATCCCGGTGCACCTGTTCGAGTCCATCACCCGCATCCTGCGCGTCCAGCGCCAGTTGACCCAGGAACTGGGGCGTGAACCGACCAGCGACGAACTGTGCCTGGAAGTCGGCTACCTCAGCCCGGCGGACGTGCAGGCCATCCTGCGTTCGAAGGCCGAGGAGCAGCCGCTCGACCCGGAGACCCAGCGCCGCTGGGAGCAGGCTTCCTCCAAGGTGGAACGCATCCTGCGTTCATCAGAGGAGCCGGTCTCGCTCGAAGGTCCGGTGGGGGACGAGGATTCGAGCCAGTTGGGAGACTTTATAGAGGATGCCGACGCCCTCGAACCGCTGGATGCCGCTTCGCGCGAGATGCTGCGCGAGCAGGTTCAGCACGCCCTGGCGGCGCTTTCGGACCGCGAACGGCAGGTGCTCGAACTGCGCTTCGGCCTGGTGGACGGCAAGGACCACACCCTGGAGGAGGTCAGCCGTTACTTCAACGTGACGCGCGAACGTATCCGCCAGATCGAGGCCAAGGCATTGCGGAAACTAAGGCATCCGACAAGAAGCAGGCATTTGAGGGATTACCTGGGCTAGGGCGGCGGACAACATTGCATCCAGTCCGGTGTGGTGGAGAAGGATGAACAATATCCGTACAAAGCGCGCCGCGTAACCCTGTGAGAAAGTGGAGCGGGAGTATAACCAGGGCGATGCGCTTTCCAACCTGACATTCAGCCTGTCATTTTGCCGGGGGCAGGGATGAAAATCACATCTTGTGAAAACAGACACGCTTACTCTTCTTAGTATGTTATACTTGCCAGCCGAACCGTAAACTTGAACTCCCTACAGGAGGCAGCATGCTTCTCGAATACGCCGCGATTGCTGCGTTCATTTTTGTCACTGCGCTGGTCGGTCTTATTGCTATCGGGTTGGGAATGCTGTTCGGCCCCAAGCGTTACACAGAAAAGAAAGCCATGCCCTATGAATCGGGCATGAATCCCATCGGGCCCGGCACGCGCCGGATGCCGGTGCGGTTCTATCTCATCGCCGTCCTGTTCATCCTGTTCGACATCGAAATCGTCTTCTTCCTGCCCTGGGCGATCGTCTTCCGCCAGCTGGGACTTTTTGGTTTGATCGAAATGGCGGTCTTCATCGCCATCTTGCTGGTAGGCTATTTCTACGCCTGGAAGAAGGGAGCGCTGGAATGGGACTAGAGCAGAAACTCGGCAGGATGGGAGCGGTCACCACCACGCTCGAACAGGCAGTTGCCTGGAGCCGCAATTATGCCATGTGGCCGATGCTCTTCGGCCTGGCCTGCTGCGCCATCGAAATGATGGCTGCCGAAGCCTCGGACTACGACATGAGCCGCTTCGGGATGGAATTAATGCGCCCCTCGCCCCGCCAGTCGGACCTGATGATCGTGGCCGGGCGCGTTTCGCGCAAGATGTCCACCGTGCTGCGCCGCCTGTACGACCAGATGCCGGAGCCGAAATGGGTCATCTCGATGGGCGACTGTGCCTCCTGCGGCGGCGTGTTCAACAACTACGCCGTCGTCCAGGGCGTGGACGAGATCGTGCCGGTGGATGTCTACGTGGCCGGCTGCCCGCCGCGCCCCGAGGCGCTCATCCATGGCATCCTGACGTTGCAGGAAAAAGTGAAGGGTATCAAGTTCGCGGAAGTGAAGAAATAACCACAAAGGACACAAAGGAGCACAAAGGAAACCCTTTGTGAGTTTCGTGGAAAGAGCCTGTATGGATAAAAAACTCCAACCGATCCTCGAAAAACTGGAAAAGGCCTTCGGCGTGACAGCGGCCGAATACCGCGGCGACGTAAGCCTCGTCATTCCGCGTGAAAAGATCGCCGCCGCCTGTGAGCAGGTCAAGGCGCTGGGCTTCGAGTTGCTCTCCGCGCTGACGGCGGTGGATTATTGGCCGGAAGAGTCTCCCCGCTTCCACGTGATCTACCAGTTCACTTCGGTCTCGAAGAACCTGCGGATCGGCTTGCGGGTGCCGGTGCCGGGCGTCAACCCGACTGTGCCGACCGTTTCCCACGTCTACCGTAACGCCAACTGGCGCGAGCGCGAACTGTGGGACATGTTTGGCGTCAAGGCCGAGGGCCATCCCGACCTGCGCCGCATCCTGATGCCCGCCGACTGGGAAGGCCATCCCCTGCGCAAGGATTATCCATTGGGCTACGAGGAACCGCAGTTCACCTTCAATTTCGACGAGATTGACCTGCGGAAGCCGTACGCGAAGGAATAACGGTCATGCCTGATATTTTCGAAGTCACCGTTGACGACCTGAAACACCTCGTCTCCGAGCGCGCCGTCAAGGGCGAGACGATGCTGCTGAACATGGGGCCGCAGCACCCGTCCACGCATGGCGTGTTGCGCCTGCTGCTCGAACTGGACGGCGAGATCGTGGTCAACTGCATCCCCGACATCGGCTTCCTGCACACCGGCATCGAGAAGAACATGGAAGCCAAGACCTACCAGAAGGCCGAAGTGATGACCGACCGCTTGGACTACCTGAACACCGTCGGCAACAACCTGGCCTACTCGATGGCGGTCGAAAAACTGGTGGACCTGGATGTGCCGGCCCGCGCCCAGTCGCTGCGCGTCATCCTGGCCGAGTTGCAGCGCATCGCCTCGCACCTCATCTGGCTCGGCACGGCGGCCCTCGACGTGGCGGCCATGTCCACCTTCCTGTACTGCTTCCGCGAGCGCGAAGATATCCTCGATATCCTGGAACTGGTCTCCGGGCAGCGCATGATGACGATCTATATCCGTCCCGGCGGCGTCTGGCGGGATGTGCCGGTCGAGTTCGAAAAGGCCGTGCGCGACTTCCTGAAGATGATGCCGAAGCGGGTGGACCAGTACGAGGCGCTCCTGACCCGCAACCCGCTCTTCCTGGACCGGACGCTGGGCATCGGCAGGATCAGCGGCGAGGACGCCCTGAACGTTGGCATGACCGGTCCCGGGCTGCGCGCTTCGGGCGTGGACTGGGACCTGCGCAAGGCGCGTCCGTATGCCGGGTACGAGCAGTACCGGTTCGAGGTCCCGACCCGCAGCGAGGGCGACGTATACGCCCGGTATTTGGTGCGCGTCCAGGAGATGCGCGAGTCGCTCAAGGTCATCCAACAGGCGCTGGACAAGATGCCGCTGGGCCCGGTGCGCTCGAAGGACCACAAATTCGTACCGCCGCCGAGGTCCGAGATCGGTACCAGCATGGAAGCGCTCATCCACCACTTCAAGTTGTGGACGGAGGGCTTCAACGCGCCGAAAGGATTTGTGTACAGTTCCGTCGAGTCGCCGCGCGGCGAACTGGGTGTCTACATGGAAAGCGACGGCGGATCCAAGCCCTACCGCGTCCACTGGCGGACGCCGTCCTTCGATAACTTGCAGGCGATGCCGCTGATGAGCAAAGGCGTGTTCGTTGCCGACCTGGTCGCCATCATCGGCTCGATTGACATCGTTCTGGGAGATGTGGATAGATGAGTCTCCCTCACCCCACCCCCTCTCCCATTGGGAGAGGGGCAAGGGGTGAGGGCTGATGCGAGGATTTATGCTGGCTGACAAATACCCTGATGAAGTGAAGAATATCCTGGCGAAGTATCCGCCGGAATGCAAGCAGTCGGCGGTCATGCCGCTACTGCATTTGGCCCAACTCGAAAAGGGTTTCGTGGACCGGCACGCGATGCGCGAGATCGCCGAAATCTGCAGCATTACCGAAACGGACGTGGCTGAGATCGTCGGCTTCTATACCCTCTACCACGACAAGCCGGAAGGCAGGCTGCGCATTCAGGTATGCAACGACATCTCCTGCGCCCTGCGCGGCGTGGACGAGTTCCTGGCGCAATTGTGCGACCGGCTGGGCATCCAGCCCGGCGGGACGACTGCCGACGGCCTGGTCACGGTCGAGGCGGTGATGTGCCTGGCGGCCTGCGACAAGGCGCCCATGTTCCAGGTCCAGGGACCGGACGGGATCGCGTATCACGAAAATATGACCGTGGACAAGACGATGGAATTCGTCGAGGCGTTGAGAAAGGCAAAATAATGCTGGATGTCGAGAAGAACGTAGCCCATTGGCGGAAAGGAGCCACGGAAGCCTGGGAAGCGGCAGACGATTTGATCAACAAAGACCGCCGTATCCTTTTTGGGCTGTTCTTCGTTCATCTGGCGTTGGAAAAGATCATCAAGGCGCATGTTTGGCGCGTGAAAGAAGATGCGCCGCCTCGTATCCATAACCTGGTTCGGCTGGCCGAACTTGCCGGTTTGACCCTGGATGACACGAACAAAAATATTCTCTCGGAGATAAACGAGTTCAATATCGAAGGCCGTTATTCTGATTTATTGATGCCTCCGCCTACGCTGGCAGAAGCACGACGATACATGCAGCGGGCGGAAGGAGTCTTCCAATGGTTGACAAGTCTGTTCTAGAAATTGTCAGGAAATACCTGCAGGCGCTTTCCACACATGGGATCCCGGTGAAAGCCGGCGTTGTCTTTGGATCTTATGTCACTGGGAAAATGCACGAGTGGAGCGACATAGACCTGCTCGTGATTTCCCCGCGTTTCGATGCAAAGCGGAAGCGCACAGATATTGACCTGCTCTGGCATGTCGCGGCGAGTGTTGATAGCCGTATCGAACCGATTGCAGTTGGCGAACAGCAGTATATAAATGACAACAGCAGTTTTATTATCGAAACAGCCCGGCGCGAAGGGCAGATCATTCCACTGGCAGAATAGAGACAGGTATGAGTCAACACTATCTTCTGCGTCACCGAGACATCCCCAACATCGGCAAACTCGATGTCTACCGTAGGAATGGCGGCTTCGAGGCCTTCAGGAAAGCCGTCGCCAAAATGAAACCGCAGGAAGTGACCGATGTGGTCAAGGCCTCCTGGCTGCGCGGACGCGGCGGGGCGGGCTTCCCGACCGGTATCAAATGGGGCTTCGTGCCGGATAATATCTGGCCGCACTATGTGGTGGCCAACGCCGACGAGTCCGAGCCGGGGACGTTCAAGGACCGCGAGATCATGGAGAGCAACCCCTTCCAGTTTTTGGAGGGCGTGGCCATCGCCGCTTACGCGGTCGGCGCGAACGCCGCCTACGTCTACCTGCGCGGCGAGTTCTGGCCGGTGGCCGCGCTCCTCGACGAGAAGATCGCCGACATGGAGAAAGCCGGCTTCCTGGGCGACAAACTCTTTGGCAGCGACTACTCCCTGCACATCCACACCCACCTCGGCGCGGGCGCCTATATCTGCGGCGAAGAGACCGCCCTGCTCGAATCCATCGAAGGCAAACGCGGCCAGCCGCGCATCCGCCCGCCGTTCCCGGCGGTCTACGGACTGTACGGCAAGCCGACCGTGGTCAACAACGTCGAGACGCTGACCAACGTGCCGCTCATCATCGAGAAGGGCGCCGACTGGTACCGCTCGCTTGGCACCGCCGACAGCGCCGGGGTCAAGATCTTCTCGCTCTCCGGCCACGTCAACAAGCCGGGCAATTACGAACTTCCCTTCGGCGTCACCTTCCGCGAACTCATCTACAACCACGGCGGCGGCGTGACGGACGGGCGGCCGGTCAAGGCCATCATGGCGGCCGGCGCGTCGTCCGCGGTCATCGCGACGGACGACAAAGCCCTCGACACGCCGATGGACTATGCCTCCGTTCGGGCGCTCGGCGCGGACCTCGGGTCTGCCTCCGTCATCGTCATCAACGACAGCGTTTCGATGGACTGGGTCATCAACAAGACCATCCACTTCTTCAAGCACGAGTCGTGCGGCAAATGCACGCCCTGCCGCGACGGCACGTACTGGATGCTGCACCTCATCGAGCGCATCGAACGCGGCGAAGACGTGGAAGCCAACACCCATCTGCTGCGCACCGTCGCCAAGCAGATGCAAAACAAATGCCTTTGCCCGCTGGGCGAGTTCTCCACGATGGCCGTCACCACCGCCATCGAGCGCTTCCCGCAGGATTTTAAAGAGTAACCACGTAGGACACGAAGAGCACGAAGTAAAAAAATCCGTGCCAATCCGTGAAATCCGTGTCCGAATTTTTATGCGCTTTCCGCACGCCTTTTTGTGGAGTTTATGAATGACCAAACAGGTAACACTAACAATTGACGGCCAACAAGCCACCGTTCCTGAAGGGACACTGATCGTCAACGCCGCGAAACAAATTGGCATTGACATCCCGGTCTTCTGCTACCATCCGAAGATGGAACCGGTCGGCATGTGCCGCCAGTGCCTGGTCGAGGTCGGGCGCCCGGTCGTGGACCGCGCCACCGGCCAGGCCGTGATGGACGGCGACAAGCCGAAGATCGGCTTCGGTCCGAAACTCGAAACGGCCTGCACCACCCCGGTCTCGGAGGGCATGGTTGTCCTGAGCCAGTCCGAGAAGGCCCGCGCCTCACAGAAGGAGATCCTCGAGTTCCTCCTGACCTCGCATCCGCTCGATTGCCCGGTCTGCGACAAGGGCGGCGAGTGCCCGCTCCAGAACCTGACGATGGCCTACGGTCCGAGCGGGAGCCGCTTCATTTTCGACGAGAAACATCACGCCGAGAAGCACGTGGCGCTGGACGACAAGATCTGGCTGGACCGCGAACGCTGCATCCAGTGCGCCCGCTGCATCCGCTTCCAGGAGGCGGTGGCGGGCGAACCGGTGCTGGCCTTCTACCAGCGCGGGCGGGACACCGACATCATCACCGGTTCCGAGCCGCCCTTCGACTCGATCTTCTCCGGCAACACCACCGACATTTGCCCGGTCGGCGCGCTGACCACCGCGGACTTCCGCTTCGGCGCCCGCCCGTGGGAGATGAAGGCCGCCGCCTCGATCTGCCCGCTGTGCCCGGTCGGCTGCAACATCACCTTCAATACCCGCCGCGAAGCCAAATCGGGCGGCAAAGTGGTCATCAAGCGCGTCCTACCGCGCCAGAACGAAGGGGTCAACGAGATCTGGATGTGCGACCGCGGCCGCTTCGACTGGCGCTTCGTGGAACGCGACGACCGGCTGGCAAAACCGATGGTGAAGAAGAATGGCAGGTTGGAAGCCGCTTCATGGAAAAAGGTGGTTGATGAAGCGAGTGAGAAGTTACGAAGTAAGAAGGGAGAAGTGGTTGTTCTTGCTTCGGGCCGCCTTTTCAATGAAGATTTATTCAATCTAAAGCAGCTGGCCGATGGATTGGGCGGGGAAGCCCTGCTCTATGACTCGCTCCCCGGCGGCCAGCTGACGACAAATTTTGGCGTTTCAGCCGGAACCAACCTCGGCGATTTGGGCAAAGGCTCCACGATTGTAGTTGCCGCCTCCGACCTCTACCACGAGGCGCCCATCTGGCATTTGCGCGTCAAACAGGCGGCCGAGCGCGGCGCGGCGCTGGTTATCGTCAACGCCGAAGCCACCCGGCTGGACAAATATGCCGGGCAACTCGTCCGCTGCAAGAAGGGCGAGGCTGCCAAAAAGGTCAAGGAATTGGCCGGGGTTTTCAAGAACGCCGAAAACCTGGTCGTCTTCTTCGGCGCGGACGGGTCGTTCGCTCTCGCCGAAGCGTGCGCCGAACTGGTCAAGGGACGCACGGGCAGGCCGAACAACGGTCTGGTCGGCGTCTGGCCGCGGGCGAATGACCAGGGCGCGTTGGAGATCGGTTTCAAACCGGCTGGTGATTTAGCCAAATCGCTCAAGGGCAAGACGGTCTATGTCGTGGCGGCTGATCCGGCTGGCGATGACCCGAAACTGGCCGAAGCTCTGAAATCCGCCAAGTCTGTGATCGTGCAGAACATCTTCCTGACCGAAACCGCCAAACTGGCGGATGTCGTCCTGCCCGCGCAGGCATTCACCGAGCGGGAAGGTTCCTACACATCCGGCGAGCGGCGCGTCCAGCGCTTCTACCCGGCTACCCCGCCGCTGGGCGAATCCAAGGCGGATTACGCCATCACCGCCCTCATCGCCGCGGAACTCGGGCTGGAGGTCGAGGGACGCTCCGCCGGGCTGGTGATGGAAGCGCTCGCCGCGGCGGTGCCGGCCTTCGCCGGGCTGTCGTTCGGCAAACTGGCCGAGGTCCGCGAACAGTGGCCCATCATCGGCCGCGCCGACCTGTACTACGGCGGCGCCTCGTACCAGAACTCGCAGGGGCTGGGCGTGCATCTGAATTCGTAAACGGACTCCGAAATCTCCCCTGGCCTGGCCGCCAGGGCAGGCAGATTTCGGGCTGGTGAAAATCCAACGACTGGGGTCGTTGGAGTCCCGAGGAAGGTTGTTTATGACATTTGCCGCAGTTCTCGAATGGTTGATCAAAGGCCTGGTCTGGGCGCTGGTGCTGCTCGGCGGGTTCGCCTACCTGACGTACTACGAACGCCGGGCGCTGGCGCGCATCCAGGTGCGCATCGGCCCGAACCGCGCCGGCCCGTTCGGCCTGCTCCAGCCCATCGCCGACGCCATCAAATTGATCTTCAAGGAAGAACTCATGCCGGCGCGCGCCGACAAATTGCTGTTCTTCCTGGCGCCCATCGTCACCCTGACCCCGGCGCTGGTCATCACCGCCGTCGTCCCGTTCGGACCGGAGGCGGCCAGTTTCCCGCTCTTCGGGCGCACCATCACCTGGCGCATCGCCGACATCAACGTGGGCATCCTGTACATCATGTCCATCGCCTCGATTGCGGTTTATGGCATCGTGCTGGCGGGCTGGTCGTCGAACAACAAGTACGCCATGCTGGGCGGACTGCGCTCCACGGCGCAGATGATCTCCTACGAACTGGCGCTGGGGCTGTCGTTCATCAGCGTCATCCTGCTGGCCGACTCGACCCGCATGATCGACATCGCCGAAGCGCAGAAGAACATGTGGTTCGCGGTGCTGCAGCCGGTCGGGATGGTCATCTTCCTGATCGCCACCCTGGCCGAGGTCAACCGCGCCCCGTTCGACATGCCCGAGGCCGAGCAGGAACTGGCGGCCGGTTACCACAGCGAGTACGGCGGGATGAAGTTCGCCCTGCTGTTCATGGCCGAGTACGACAAGATGATCGCCATTTGCACCATCGCCGCCACCATCTTTTTCGGCGGCTACCGCGAGTTCTGGTTCCTGAAGGATACCGTCCTGAGCGTGGACCAGACTCCCATCCTGGGCCCGGTCTACGTCTTCCTGAAGGTCTTCATCCTGCTCTTCGGGATGATCTGGGTGCGCGCCACCCTGCCGCGCATCCGCTACGACCGGCTGATGGCCTTCGGCTGGAAGGTGCTGCTGCCGCTTTCGCTGGCGCTGGTCTTCCTGACCGCCACAGGGATTTTACTGGCGCAGGAAGTCAACCAATGGTTCATGTGGGGCATCCCGGTCGCCTCGCTTGCCGCGGGAGGTGTCGCCATCCTGGGCATGTACCAGACCTTGAGGAGGAAAGAACATGCGCGCGCCTAAAGCCCCCTTCCGCGTGTTCGAACCGATCGCCGGGCTGGCGAAGGGTCTCTGGGTGACCCTGCGCTCGATGTTCGAGAAGCCCGTCACCACCCAGTACCCGGAGCAGAAGAAGCCGGTCAAGCCGCGCTTCCGCGGCCGGCACGTGCTGAAACGCTACGAGAACGGCCTCGAGAAATGCATCGGCTGCGCCCTGTGCGCGGCGGCCTGCCCGGCGGACGCCATCTTCGTCGAGTCTTCCGAAAACAGCGACGCAATCCGCTTCTCGCCCGGCGAGCGCTACGCCAGCGCCTACGAGATCAACATGCTGCGCTGCATCTACTGCGGCTTCTGCGAGGATGCCTGTCCCACCGAGGCCATCGTCCTCGGCGACCAGTACGAACTCTCGTTCACGGACCGGAAGCAGGCTATTTACCCGAAGGATATGCTGCTGGAGGCGGTGGCCGGGTCCCACCTGCTGACCCCGCAAAAGACCGAACCGGGCATGTTCACCCGCTCGGTGCCCGAAATGAAAGACCCTTCCGATTGACGATTTTAGATTTACGATTTTCGATTGGCGGTCAATCGTAAATCCGCAATCGTAAATCGTAAATCGGAAACGGCGCTTATGGACTTTACGCTCATCCTCTTCGTAATCCTGGCAGTCACAGCCATCGCCACCGCCCTCGGCCTGCTGGTCAGCCGCAGCGCGGTCTACGCCGCCCTGTACCTGGTGCTGAACTTCGCCTGCGTGGCAATCTTCTACCTGCTGCTGGGCGCGCCGTTCATCGCCATGGCGCAGGTGACGGTCTACGCCGGGGCGATCATGGTGCTGTTTCTCTTTGTCATCATGCTCCTGGGCGCGGAGAAACTGCCCAAGGGCGACGTTCTCCCCTGGCAGAGGCCGCTGGCAATCGGCGCGGCGGCCATCCTGCTGGCGGAGGCCGGCTACCTGCTCGTCCTGCGCTTCCGCTCCGCGGCGCTGCTGCCGGACCCGGGGACGGTGGAAAACTCGATGGACTCGCTGCGGGCGATGGCGTCCCTGCTTTTCACCGACTACCTGCTGCCCTTCGAGGTGACCTCCATCCTGCTTCTCGTGGCGATGGTCGGCGCCATCGTGCTGACCAAGCGTGAAAAAGGAGAGCCGGCATGATCCCGCTGACCTATTATCTCGTTCTTTCGGCAATCCTCTTCACGATGGGCGCGCTCGGCGTCCTCATCCGGCGCAACGCGCTCATCATCTTCATGTCGGTCGAGTTGATGCTGAATTCCGCCAACCTGGCCTTCGTGGCTTTCGCCCGGCATTACGGCGTCTTCACCGGGCAGTTGTTCGTCTTCTTCGTGATGACGGTGGCGGCGGCGGAAGTGGCGGTCGGACTGGCGCTGATCGTCGCCATCTTCCGCACCAAACATTCGATTGACGTTGACCAGATGAGCAGCCTGAAAGGATAGCGCATGGAAAACCTGTTCAGCCTGGTTCCCCTCATCGTCTTCCTGCCCGTCCTCGGCCTGCTGGTCAATATCATCTTCGGCGGGCGGATGGGCGAAAAGGCCATCGGGGCGGTGGCAAGCGCGGCGTCCGGGCTCGCTTTCGTGACCTCGGTCCTGCTCGGCGTTGCGTTGTGGCAGACCGGCGGCGAGGCGCGCGTCGTCCCGTTCGCCGAGTGGATCCGCATCGGCTCGCTCGACATCCCCTGGAACTTCTGCGTCGACACGCTCTCGGTGACGATGATGCTGGTCGTCTCCGGCGTCGGCACGCTGATCCACATCTACGCCATCGGCTACATGCACGAGGACGTGCGCTTCAAGAACGACCCCGGCCGCTTCCGCCGCTTCTTCGTCTTCCTGAACCTGTTCATCGCCATGATGATGATCCTGGTCAGCGGCGACAGTTACCTGATGCTCTTCGTCGGCTGGGAGGGTGTGGGGCTTTGCTCCTTCCTGCTCATCGGCTTCTGGTACGAGATGGACACGCTCGGGCGGCCCAGTTGGGCCAATTCGAACGCCGCCAAAAAGGCCTTCATCACCAACCGCATCGGCGACTTCGGCTTCCTCATTGCCGGGCTGCTGATGTTCTGGCATTTCGGCAGCGTGCAGTTCGGTCAGGTTTTCGGGATGGCGGAGGAAATCGCCGCCGCGCAGCCGGGCGTCATCCTTGCCATCACGCTGTTCATGCTGGTCGGCGTGGCGGGCAAGTCGGCGCAGATCCCGCTCTATGTCTGGCTGCCGGACGCGATGGCCGGCCCGACGCCGGTCTCGGCGCTCATCCATGCCGCCACGATGGTCACCGCGGGCGTGTACCTGGTGGCGCGTTCCTGGCCGCTCTACTCGCTGGCGCCGGACGCCCAGTATATCGTCGCCATGGTCGGCGCGGTGACGGCGCTCTTCGCGGCGACGATCGCCGTCGGGCAGTACGACATCAAGAAGGTGCTGGCCTACTCGACCATTTCGCAACTTGGCTTCATGGTGGCCGCGGTCGGGATGGGCGCCTTCGCCGCTGGGATGTTCCACCTCGTCACGCACGCGTTCTTCAAGGCGCTGCTGTTCCTTTCGGCGGGGTCGGTCATCCTCGGGTTGGAGCGAGGACATCACCACCTATCTCACCACGAAGGACACAAAGGACACGAAGAAAAACACGAGGAAGTGCGCCGCGCTGAGCCTGTCGAAGCGTTCGACCCCGGCGACATGCGCAACATGGGCGGGCTGCGCAAGCGGATGCCGGTCACGTTCTGGCTTAATATCGTCGGCACGCTGGCGCTGGCGGGAATCTTCCCCTTCGCCGGGTTCTGGTCGAAGGACGAGATATTGCTCGACGCCGCCAAACTGCATCCCGAAGTTTACATCCTGCTGGCGATCGCGGCTTTCTTCACCGCCTTCTACATGGGACGCCAGATCTGGATGGTCTGGTTCGGGGAGCCGCGTCACGCCGCCGCCGAACACGCCGAGGAAAGCCCGAAGGTCATCACCGTCCCGCTGATGGTTCTGGCCGGTCTGTCGGTCCTGGGCGGCGCGCTCAACCTGCCGGGGATCCACACCCTCGGCCGCTGGCTGGGACACACCATCGAACTGGCCGAGCACGAGGTCCACGCCGCGGCGTGGCTGCAAATCTCCTGGGGCGGATTCAATCCGCTCGTGGCGGGCATCTCCACGGTCGTGGCGCTGCTGGCGATCTACTTCTCCTGGCTCATCTACGGACGCAAGCCGCTCGCCGCCGGGCAGAAGGACCCGCTCAAGAAGCCGCTCGGTTTCCTCTTCACCGGCATGGAGCGCAAGTGGTTCGTGGACGAGATCTATTCGACCCTGTTCCTGAAGCCCTACGCCGCCGTTTCCCGTTTCCTGGCGGACGTGATTGACTGGCGCTTCTGGCATGACTGGTTCCACGACCGCGTCATCGCCGGGACCTACAACTGGCTCAGCCGCGTCGCCCTCGACCGGGTGGTGGACGCGCGCGGCATAGACGCCTTCTTCAACGGCCTCGGCGAACTGACCAAGCGCGCCTCGGCCTCCCTGCGCCGCCTGCAGAACGGCTTCGTCCGCTCGTACGCGCTGGCGGTGCTGCTTGGCGTGGTTGCCATTCTGGGATACTTGTTGATCAAATAAACTCACCAGACCTCACAGGTCTTCGAGACCTGTGAGGTCTCGGAGGTAAAACCATGAACTTTGTTACCAATCCTCTGAACCTCGTCATCTTCTTCCCGCTGCTGGGCGTGCTGGCTTTGCTGCTCATTCCCTCCGGGAAGAAAAACGCGCTGCGCTGGACGGCGCTCGCCGCCTCGCTCGTGACCTTCGGCCTGTCCATCTGGATGCTGACTCTGTTCAACAAGGCCGACGGGAACCTGCAGTTGACCCTGACCCTGCCCTGGATCCAGGTGGCCGGCTGGAACATCCACTACGCGGTCGGCGTGGACGGCCTGTCCATCCTGCTGGTCCTGCTGACGACCTTCCTGACGCCCATCTCCATCCTCTCCACCTGGAAGGCGGTCGAGGAGCGGGTCAAGGATTTCATGCTGTTCTTCCTCCTGCTGGAGGTCGGCATGAACGGCGTCTTCCTGGCGCAGGATTTGTTCCTGTTCTACATTTTCTGGGAGTTCACGCTCGTGCCGATGTACTTCCTGATCGGCATCTGGGGCGGACCGCGCCGCATCTACGCCGCCATCAAGTTCTTCCTGTACACGATGGCCGGTTCGATCCTGATGCTGCTCGCCATCCTGTTCCTCGGCATCCAGGCCGGGACGTTCTCCGTCCCTGAGTTGATGGCCGCGCTGCCCGGACTGTACGCCAGCGGAGTCATCGCCGCCGGCGCGCAGATGCTGCTTTTCCTGGCCTTCGCCGCCGCCTTCGCCATCAAGGTGCCGATGTGGCCGCTGCACTCCTGGCTGCCCGACGCCCACGTGGAAGCGCCGACGGCCGGTTCGGTCATCCTGGCCGGCGTTCTGCTGAAAATGGGCACCTACGGTTTTGTCCGCTTCAACATCCCGCTCTTCCCCGACGCGGCCAAACAGGCCGCCCCGTGGATCGCGTTGCTAGCGGTCATCGGCATCATCTACGGCGCGGCGGTCTCGTACGCCCAGAAGGACGTCAAGAAACTGGTCGCCTACTCCTCGGTCAGCCACCTCGGCTTTGTCATGCTCGGCCTCTTTGCCCTGAACTCCCAGGGTATCCAGGGCGGCATCCTGCAAATGATCAACCACGGATTAAGCACCGGGGCGTTGTTCCTCCTCGTCGGCATGATCTACGAGCAGACCCATACGCGTGAGATCGCCGTCTATGGCGGGCTGTGGAAGATCACGCCGGTCTTCGGCACGGTCATGCTCATCGTCTCGCTCTCCTCGATGGGGCTGCCCGGACTGAACGGCTTCGTCGGCGAGTTCACCATCCTGCTCGGCGCCTGGGGCGCGGGCATGGATGGCGGCGCGCTCGGATCGGTGCTGTTTTCTGCGTTCGCCGCGCTGGGCGTCATTATGGCCGCCGTCTACATCCTGTACATGTTCCAGAAGATGTTCCTCGGTCCCGAAGGCTCGATTGTCGAGGAAGTCAAAAAACACGGCCACGCCCTGCGCGACCTGAACGCCCGCGAGATCGTCACCATCGTCCCCATCCTGGTTTTCATCTTCTGGATCGGCCTCTACCCCAAGCCGTTCTTCGACCTGATGGCCCCGGCGGTTGAGAAATTATTGGCAGTGTTACATTAGCCGGTGTCGTTGCGAGCCGCCGCTGGTCGAGTAGCCGCGAAGCGGCGTATCGAGACCAGGCGGCGAAGCAATCTCCTCGTAGTCGGGGATCGCTTCGTCGGGTTTCGATACGGCCTTCGGCCTACTCAACCCTCCTCGCAATGACACGCCCGGAGTTGTCATGACGCTATCCGACCTCTACACAATCCTCCCCCTCATCGCCCTCGTCGTCTGGGCGTGCCTCCTGCTGCTTGCCGACCTGTTCATCAAGCGCAAAGGCCTCACGGCGCTCCTCGCCGCGGCCGGGCTGGCGCTCTCGATGGGTCTCGCCCTCGCCCAGGCCGGGACAGAAGCCACAGCCTTCACCGGCATGGTCACGCTCGACGGCTTCTCGACCTTCCTCGACGTGCTGTTCCTCGCCTCCGGCCTGCTCGGCGTGGCCGTGGCTTACGGCTACCTCAAGCGCATGGGTCTCGAACGCGGCGAGTTCTACACCCTGCTCCTCTTCAGCATCACCGGCATGATGCTGATGGCGCACGCCGCCGACCTGATCGTCGTCTTCCTCGCCCTCGAACTGCTGTCCATCCCGCTCTACGTGCTGGCCGCCTTCGCCCGCCCCCGCGCCGACTCGGAGGAAGCCGGCCTCAAGTACTTCCTGCTCGGCGCGTTCGCCACCGGCTTCGTCGTGTACGGCATCACGCTCGTCTTCGGCGCGACGGGGACCACTTCCCTGGCGGGCATCGCCTCCGGCCTCGCCCGCCTCGCCGGGACCGGGGGACTGCTCCTGACCATCGGCGCGGCGCTCATCCTGGTCGGCTTCGGCTTCAAGGTGGCGGCGGTTCCCTTCCACATGTGGACGCCCGACGTGTACCAGGGCGCGCCCACCCCGGTGACGGCGTTCATGTCCGTGGGCGCGAAGGCCGCCGGATTTGCCGCGCTGCTGCGCGTCTTCACGCTGGCCTTCCCCTCCCTCGCCGCGGACCTGACGCCGGTGCTGTGGGCGCTCGCCGCGCTGACCATGTTCGCCGGCAACGTCATCGCCATCGCCCAGACCAACATCAAACGGATGCTGGCTTATTCCAGCATCGCCCACGCCGGCTACATCCTGATGGCGCTCGTTGCCTATGGCAATCCCGCCGTGGCCGCCGACGCGGTCGCTTCGGCGCTGTTCTATCTCGTCGCCTACGCCGTCACCTCCTTCGGCGCGTGGTCGGCCGTCATGTCGCTGGAAAAACAAAATGGGGTGGGGCTGGAGATCAACGACTTCGCCGGGCTGGGACGGCGCAAGCCGCTGCTGGCCGCGGCGATGACCATCTTCATGCTCTCTTTCACCGGCATGCCGCCCACGCTCGGGCTGGTGGGCAAGTTCTACCTGTTCCGCACAGCGGTGGAGGGCGGGTTCATCGGGCTGGCGGTCATCGGCGC
>VGNO01000028.1 GCA_016865985.1 Chloroflexota bacterium
GCTTCCCTTGCGCCCATCGCCAATCCCGGCGCATGAGCGCCGGGACAGTCCCCTCTCCCCCGAAAGAGCCGGGGGCAGGCGGGGATTGATTGGATTTCCACGAATCAACCAAACCGGATATAATTCGTCGCTAAAGCCAAAGGAGTTTGCCCATGAACACGAGCCGCACCCGCCCTATTTGCTTATTTCGATCCCTGAAATTCCTGATCCACCGCAACGAATCAAGCCCCCTCCCCCCTAATCTTCCGCGCTGGATGCGCGCCCATTCCACCCTGGCGCGCCTGGTTTCCACCAGCCTGGCGCTTTCATTGGCGCTCTCCTGCCTGCCCCTTTCCAGCACCACAACAGGCACCGATACGCCCGGGGGAGAAATCATCGAAGTCCCCCTCGAGGGTGAGGAGTTTGAATACAGCCTTCCGGATGAAATCAGCATGGAAAGCGCGGCGGAGACGGAGATCCAGGCCCTGCGGGACATGACCGCAGCCATCAGCGCCCAGGTGGGAACCGATCTTGAACCCGTGCTGGATCTGCACCTGGCGAACCGTCAGGAGATCTTCCAGCAGATCTTGGATGAGGCAGCCACCTCACAACTACCGGTGAGAAAGGTCGGCTTGGCAAAACCCGCCCCTTCCGGAAACTACCAGACAGCATTGATAGCCACCATTTTCACTGTCTTCCTGACCATCGGGATGATGCCCGCCCACGCCCAGGGTTCGGGTACCATCCTCGATGAGACAAAAACGGTCGGGGATTCCAGCGCCCAGATCAAACTGACCTTTTCCACCAGCGGTTCGAGGATCACCGCCGAGGGGACGGTCACGATGACCACCAGCAAGGACGGCGCCACCCTGACCGAGAAGGCGCGCATCAAAGCCACCGCGGAGGCCTGCCCGGACGCGAACGGCAACGCCCCGGTTGAGCTGGACATGCAATGGGATATGACTGGCTCCAATGCCGGTAAAACAGGCGGGACCCAAATTTACGCCAATGGCAAGGTAACCAGTAACGTCGATGACAATGCCGAGATCAGCGGCACCGACTTTGACCTGACATCGGGGTATGCCGAGCAGAAGATGGGGTCGCAGGGTGGACAGGTAGTGGGGAAGTTCGCCGAGGTGCGCTTCCAGGGTCATGTCAGCTCGCAGGAATTCAATAATCGCAGCAAGTTGACCATGGGGCGCACCGGCGGGCAGGCAGATGCCAGCACCGTGATCAATGCTGCCAAAAGTTTAAAATTCGGATTCCTGGTGGGGGCGATGATCCTGAGCGTTGCCAAGGACAAGTGGTCGAACGGCTTCTGCCTGGAACTGATCGTGGAAGGGGTGCAGGATAACAACCTGGTTGACCTCGACTCCACCACCACTTTCATCGCCAAGGTCAGGCACAAATTCGAGGGCACGGAAATGAACCTGCCGGTCACCGCCAGCCTTTCGGGTGAGGAGAGCGTGGACCCAACCGCGAAAACCAATGCGCCGGTCAACTACACCTACGTTGCGGGAGATAAACCCGATGCCACCGCGACCGTGGCACTTGAAACGCGCTCGAAGCGCGGTGTGGCGCAAAAGTCGATCTCCTTCACCACGGGGAAATTGAACTGGCGCCCGGTGACGGATGTGATTCCCTGGCAGGGTCAGGTCTGCAACCTGAATTGGCCCTTCACGATTACACGGCCCAAAACAACAATGTACCCCATCGCCGAAACGTACGTCTTCACACCCGATGACATCAAGGATTTGCAGGGAACGGTCAGCTTGACACAGGACATCGGGCAGGGCTGCGAGGTGAAGGGCACGGGGACATATGTCATCACGCTCTACGAGAGCGAGGAGACCCAGGCCGATATCCGCATCATCGTCGAATTAACCATGTACTGCCCGGAGTTCTCGGCGAACACGGGAACGACGGATCTGCACATCCTGCTCGAACCATTCCTGGATCCATCCTGCAGGGAGTGAACCCTTCCGCAGCCAATTTGTTGTTCCAGGGGTTGTCCCAAAAGGTCACAAAAATACTCAGAGACCGCCAGATTTGGTAGTCTCTGAGTTTATCTTTCGCTGTCCTGCTTTGGAGACAGCCCTTTCTCGTTCTGCTTTCTTGAAAAATCGTTTACTGCTCTTCCCCAACGATTCTACCCTTTAAAAACTCCCAGCGCCGCCAGCGGCGGACTCAATCGCCGCAGGCAAGCCTGCGCGTCGCTCCGGAACGAGCGCTTTTTTGGAGCAGCCAGTCGCGGGCAGTCTGCAACAGGGTGGGAAGGGGGCAGGCGTAGCGGGGGTACATAAAAATGGGATGGCGTGTCTGCCATCCCATTGTACCTGCTTCAGGGGAGGACGGGCACTGCCTCGTCCACCGGCAAGTCGTTTGTGGGTATCGGGGTCGATTGGGAATGTAATACAACTTCCACCTCCTCCGGCGTCAGGATGACGATCCGGTCACTTGCGGAACGACCCCACACCTTCGGGTCATACATGGCATAGGCCTCGGCCGGCAGGGCCGTGAACTCACCGGCAATTGTGGCGCGCGCCAGGTATCTAAACACTCTGGTTCTGCCAGTTAGCCGGGTTATGAAGAAGGTAACGCTATTGTCTCGAATCTCCTTATAGTTATAACCGTACTCATTCCACATCCAGTTTTTGAAATACTCGTCATCGCCAACGTAACTGGTTGTGTTCAAGTTTTCGTTCAAAGCTTCCAGACCGCCTGGCAAATGGTCTTCTACCAGCATGAAGAACTGGTCGCCGGATGACCAACTAACTGACAACACGATTTTGACCAATTGCCCGGGAACAATGAATTCAAGCGGATGGCTGGTCACTGGGTCCAGATACTGTCGCAGGATGGTCAAATTCCCGGCAGGTTCAATCTGATTTTTCGGAAGGCTAAAGCGTATGGAAAGATCATAAAAAACCTCCGCATCTCCTGCTGCTGTTAGCGCCAGTGAATTCAAACCGGTGGTAAGTTGGTCTGCTGGTATCTCATAACGGATTGTCGCCTGGCCTGGAGCCAGTATCCCACTACCAAGCAGGTTTCCATTCAGGTCGACCTTAACCGGCGCTTGTCCGCTAGCCTGCTCCTGCAAAATAAAGTAATCGGTCAGCGCCAGGATGGCAAAACTTGTCTCGTTCGTTGTCCCCCATCCAAAGGACGGTTTTCTTTCCGCAAAAAGGTAGTTCGCCATCCCTGGTATAAGTTCACTATCAGGCCGGATGGCCACATAAGCATCCAGGATGAGGGCGGTGGTACGCAGAGTGGAAGCCATTGTTTTCCGGTTGTATTGCCCATCATGCGTTGGCTGTGCCCAGTACACATGCTCCCCAATGTAAATGGCGTGTTCGTTGAGCACATCCAGGACCTCCTCCGCCTGCTCGCTCTCTCCCAACTCATGGAACGCCAGCGCCAGTGCAGCCTGGCTGAAGGGGTCCAATTCATACAATGATTCACTCGCAAGGGTTTTGGTATCCTGCAAGTTGCCATGACCCGCCATGGCTTTGCTGTAGAGGGCGTAAGCGCGCGTGCGAATATCCATCTCATCCAGGTTGTATGACAGGTACTCAGATGCCCGTTCGATCACCCCTTCATCAACTTGGTAATTTGCATCGGCAATCAACCCCAACCCAAACAGCACCCAGGCCGTCTGATAGGGATCGCTGTCATCGTCGTACCACCAACCCCACCCGCCGTCATCATGCTGCATGGCATAGATGCGCTGGATACTCGCAATAACCATCGGATCGAGCCGCGCCCGCAGCTCCGGACCGCCGATCCCGAGCGCATCGGCGGCGCGGCTGACGACTGCATTCGGGAGCGCCCGGCTCATCACCTGTTCGATACAGCCATATGGATAACCGATTAGGTAATCCAGCCCATTCAGGATGCTCGCGCGTGGTGTGGTACTGAGTTCCAGAAATACCTCGCTTGCCTCAGAAATGATGATCGGGGCTGGAAGGGTTAACTGCAGGCTGCCCTTGAATGACCCGGATTGACCTTGAATCTGGATCTCTGCCGGAGGGCGTAGTATCAACGGTAATTGGACAGCATCCTGGACGCCGTCTGAGGAAGTTGCCGATACAGTTACCAGCGTTTCGGACGCACCTGTAACCGTAACCGACCAGGTTACAGGCAGCGCCTCACCTGGCTGGATGGTGACTGTCTGGATTGGAAGTTGGAACTCGAGCCCGGCCGCCTGAAGGCTGACATCCACCGCGCGTGGTGATATTCCGTAGTTATGCACGAGCGCGGTCAATTCGAGCCAATCGCCGGTTGTTAACACCTCGGGCAAGATCGGTCGCACGATCAATTCCTTTTTTGTTTGCACCTGGGCAGTGGCTTCGCCCACCATGCTTCCGTAAGAAATGGCCTTGGCGGTCAGCCGCCAGGTGGTCAGGTTGTCCGGCAAGTCGAATGTCACTGTAACCCTGCCATTCTTGTCGGTGCGCAGGACGGGAAACCAAGCGGCGGTATCGAGGAATTCGCTCCGCAACCCGGCCGGAGGAGAATAGCCATCCCCTCCTCCTCCTCTCTCGCCCTGGTTCCCGATGATGAGCCGAAAGGGAGACATCGAATCATATGTCTCAACCGTCTTTCTCCGAGGAGCATAGAACGCCTCGAAGATGTCCGGGGCGAGTTCCTCGCTCAAAGCAAAGATGGCTTCATCCACGAGCGCCAGCGAAAGTTCGGCCTCGACCGGGTTGCCAAGCCAGTCATGGACATCAAGCGTGACGGTAATGGGTTGGCCGGGAGCATAAACTGGAAGGTCGGTTGTGATATCCACCTGCAGTTCCTGGTAACTGATATCCACTGCTATCTCCGTGGAAGCCAGACGCAGGTAACTATCCGGCTCATTGGTATACCAGTAGTAATCTTCGTAATCGTCGACTGCAACCTGCGATGCTGGTTGCCATGCGTTGACCGTTACGAAGACATTAGGCCCATATTCAGAAATGATCTGTGTCCTGATTACGGTCATTGGCGCAGTCAGTACAATTGAAATACTGTGGATAACATGCTCCCGCTCGAAAGTAAGCAACGCAGGCCCGCTGAAACTGGATTCGATCAGAAACTGCGCTGTTTCGTAGGGTTTATATGAGTCTTTCTCGGACGTTATTTCTACCGAATCATTGATCCGGTTGAACCACTCGTGATCATATACATAGATCCATTCGATATAGGATGTTGTACTCCCATTCGCATCTATTCCAGACACCTTCAGTTTATAGAAACCTGCTTCTAGGGTCAGTACCTGCGTACAATTCCCTTCGGAATCAGTGACCAAATCATACACAGCGATGGTGCGGCCGTTCCAGAAATCCCGGGACCAGCCCCGGATGGAAAACTTCAATGCCTGTCCCGCGACAGGCGCATCGTTCTTGTCGGCTGCGCGGAATGAGACGGTGAAGGATTCCCCGGGACGCTTCAGGAATCCGCCTTCATCCATTGTAATGAAAAGCGCGCTATCGTAGACTCCGAAGACGTATGTGGCTGAGACCGTCTGGTGGCTGCCGTCATCCACAGTCACTTCCACCGCGTACACTTTCATCCGGTTCCGATACTCATAATCCCACGAGTAAGCGTCGACCTGGCTTACTTTGGGTGTGACCGAGAACGATACCGAACCGCCTGCGTCTGTTATAAGGGAATACGTTGGGCGGGAGAGATCTGAAGTCCTATCCCAATAGCGAATGTCTGTATAATCATTTTCATCCCAATAGTAACTCGACTCGAGCACATAGGTTTGGAATGAAACGCTGGCGCCTGCCACCGGCTCGCCAAAGTAATACTGGGTATCCACCAGCAGGGTGATCTTTTCACCGGTAATGTATGTATCCGCCTGGGTTGGATCCGCCGGTGTGATCGAGACCTCAAAATCAGGTTTACGATAATCCTGAACCTTGAAAACCTGGGTTTCGCTATTCCCATCCATGACAACTTCGATTCCGTATTCTCCCAGCATGGCGTCCGGGATCAGGGAAAACGCATCGTTGACGGTGCCGAACTCATTCGTCGTCAACTCGTAATGTTGCAACAGGTTATGGCGTGTATCCCGGATGTTGACGATAACCGGCAGACCAGCCTCCGGTGTGGTATAGCGGGCGTCGTTGTCCTCTCGAACCACCACCTTGAAGTTTACGATCTGTCCCGGGCTGTAGATTGGACGGTCGGTATATGCGTATGTCCGGTAAGGGTTTGAGTGATCCCTTGCATAACCATAGGATGTCTGCCAATCTCCATTGATGCCGGAGATGGTGTAATCATTACCGTTTGGACCGTCAACCCGCGCCGATACGAACAGGGGGGTGTATCCTTGGGGGATGGTGGTTTTGAAAATGCCATTCCCATCCGTTTTACCCTGTCGCAGTTTTTCGCCGCGCGTCGAATAAAGGCAGATATCCGCTCCGGGCAGAGTGGCGCCATTTATGTCACTTGCCCAAATGAGCAATTCATCGCCCGATCTTTTCACCATCAGGGTATTCCGGGTCAGGATCACGAAGAGTTGGTCGGTCACCTCCCCTTTAGACACCATATCTAGCAAATAAAGGCCCGCCGGAATATCGGGCGGGAGAGCCATGGTATCCAAACCCTCCACTCCCAAATACTCCCAACTGGCGAGCGGATGGTGATTTTCCAGTTTTGCAATCGATATGGGCTCCCGATAACTATGATATCCTGCATATTTTGAATAAACGGCAGTGTATTCATCCATGGAGAATCCATATAGATCAAAGCGGATGGGAACATCTTCTCCTGCACTAAACTGGATCACCCGGGGACCATCGGTGTCGACCACTTGGATATTCGAGCCTAACACACCGAAGGAATTCCCACGGGCATAGTAATTGCAGTATATCGGGATCGACCATGAATATGTCTCAAGTAATATTGGCTTGTTATTCAGATCCTTGACGGTGGTATCGATGGATACTTCATAATCAGTGTAGCAACTAAACTCTATGTCCGGGAAAAATTCCAGGACATCCCGTGTGCCGTCAGCTTCGGTTCGCCAGGATATCGTCCCAGGGATGGCAGGGGTAATATGGAATGCAGCCTCAGCTGAGGCGTGGTCAACCAAAATATCGAATTTAATCCTGATCAGCGAAGTATCCGAAGGGAAGGCATCCCATTCGTCTTCTGGTCTGGGTTCAACCAGCCGGATGGGAGCAGGTGCATCAAAGGAAAACTCGGTCTGAACAAGCGGCAGTAGATCCTCATGACTCTGGATGGTGAGCGTATAACGTTGTCCATATGGCATGGGGTGGCTTCTGGTGAACTGTGCTTTGTCGTTGGTCAGCCATTTCCATACCCCGGCCAATTCGGGTTGTATCACGAACGGGTTTCCGATTTCATCAGTATCCAGCGACTGGCTGAAAGTAACCAATATCTGATAGCGGTTCTCTACGAGTACCGTGGCTTCGAGTGCCGGCACCCAATAAGACCAGAGATAATCATCCTGAAGAACGATTCCACTATTGTGCTCCGCCTGAACTTGGGCGTTTGCACCTGCCAGTAGAAAATTATATTGGCGTTCCAGTTCGAGCTGTTCCAGCAACTCGATTTTTAGAACGGTATTATTGTCCCGCCAACTCAACTGATACTCGACCGGAGGCTGGATCGAAAAAGCGGCTTCAGTTGAAACTGGATCCATCATCTGATCAAATGTGACCTCAATCAACGCGGGCATGCGGGAATTCAATTCGCCCGGAGCCGGGAAGACGCGCAGCACTTCCGGGCCGGGCTGAACCCGGAGATTCCACTGTGGAGTCTGGGCAAAGGTCTCCCCGCTCGTTGATGCCAGGGCAGGGTCCAGAAATACTGTATATGTACTCCCCGGTTCCAGAGCAGTATCCGGCCGGAAGGTCAGTGTTGTCCGGCTGGCATCCCATGTAGCATCACCAGTCACATAGGGGAAGGACATGATGGGGACTTGGCTGCTCCCAACATCCATCGCGGTCGTAAAATGGACAACGATTGGATCCGACATCTTGAAGTGTTTCGTGTCGATCTGTGGATCCAACTCGGCCGCCAACGGGACCGGCTGCGGTGTCGCGGTCGGTACAGACGTGGGCGTCGGCGCCGGCGTGACGCCCGGCAGGCAGCCTGTTGCCAGGATGGCCGCAGTTGTGATGACTGCCATTACTTTGCTGAATAATCTGGTTTTCCAGGACATTTTCCACCTCGTTGTAGGTATCCTGCAAGATATCAACCTCCCGTTTACGTTCCCGACAAACCGGGCATTCCTTCCCCACCATTGTAGAGGATATTCGCCGCCCGCGCAATATGAATGTGCTCATAAAAATCCTGGATTTCCATCCCAACATAAATTGACAATCCCTGTCAACGAATGTAAACTACCCCCATGGACATAGACCTCGAACTCTACCGCCGGGAGGTGCACATCTCCTCCAACCCGCTGCTGCGCCTGTCGGTGATCGACATCGCCCCCGACCGGCACCAGCGGACCTTCGTCTTCCTGCACGGCTTTGGCGGGCGGGCCACCCAGTGGCTCTACCAGTTGCAGAAGTTCTCGCTCAACAACCGGGTGATCGCCCCCGACCTGCGCGGCCACGGGCTGTCCGACAAGCCCGCCGGTCGCTACAGCATGGCGCAGGTGATCGACGACCTGCGGGCGATGATGAACGTGCTGGGCGTGAACGAGAAGATCGTCCTGGTGGGACATTCCTTCGGCGGCGCGCTGGCGGCCGAGTTCGCCGCCCGCTGGCCGGAGAAGGTGGAACGGCTGGTGCTGATCGCCTCCTCCTGCAAGTACCGGCTGAACCCCCTTTACCGTTTCCTGCTGCACCTGCCGCTCTGGTTCCTGCGCATCGTGGAGACCTTCACCCCGCGCTGGCTCTCCGCCCCGGCGCGGGTGCTCAAGCCCTGGTACTGGAACACCCTCGTCGGCTGGGACGGGCGGACGGTCTACCCCAGGCTGGCCGTGCCGACCCTGGTCATCCGCGGCCACCGCGACCGGGTCTTCGCCAAACCGATGTTCGAGGAGGTGACGCGCATCATCCCCGGCGCCCAGGATGCCGACATCGGCGCCTCCGGGCACATGGTCATGCTCGAACGCCGCGAGGCGGTCGACCGCGCCATCGAACGCTTCCTGGATGGCGAAGCCATGAAATCATGGCGCGAACCGGCCCAGGGCCAACAAGCAGCCTCCAGCCGCGACGCCCTGCGGCGCGAACGCCCCTGGCTTTCCCATTACGATGAAGGCATCCCGTATACCATCAGCATCCCGCGCATCCCGCTCCATGCCCTGCTGCGCTCGGCGGTGAGACGGTTCCCCGGCCGCCCGGCGCTGGTCTTCGAAGGCAGCCGCATGACCTACCGCCAGTTGAACCGGGAAGCCAACCGTTTTGCCAACGCCCTTCTCGGCCTGGGGCTGGAACGCGGGGCGCGGGTAGTGCTGCTCCTGCCCAACGTGCCGCAGATGGTGGTCGGCTTCTACGGGGCGCTGAAAGCCGGCTGCGTGGCGGTCTTCATCCCGCCCATGACCGACCCGGAGGCGCTCATCCGCCAGGTGCGCGAGAGCGAGGCCAGCGTGCTGGTGACGCTCTCGATGTGGGCCGGGCTGGCCGACCAGGTGCGCATCAAGACCGACCTGCCGCACATCGTCCTGACCGACGCCGCCGACCACCTCGACCTGCCCCGGCGCAGCATCTCGCGCTGGCGCAACCGCCAGTTGACCGTCCCCGGGGCGATCCGTTACCGGCGCTGGCTGGCGGGACAGAGCCCGCACTCGCCCGCCATCGTCGCCTCGCCGGACGACATGGCCGTCATCCAGTACACCGGCGGCACCACCGCCGACGCCAAGGGCGTGATGCTCTCCCACCGCAACCTGGTGGCGAACACGCTCCAGACCCGCCACTGGCTGCCGGACGCCCGCGAAGGCCGGGAACGCTTCCTGTGTGTGCTGCCGTTCTCGCACATCTACGGCCTGACCACGGCATTGAACGTCCCGGTCGCGTTCGGGGCGGCGATGATCCTCAAGCCGCAGTTCCAGACCTTGAACATCCTCAAGGCCATCAAACGCCATCACCCCACCATCTTCCCCGGCGTGCCCAACATGTACGTTGCCATCAACAACTTCCGCGGGGCGCGCAAGTTCGGCATCTCGTCCATCCGGGCCTGCATCAGCGGTTCCGCCCCGCTGCCGGTGGAAGTGCAGGAGACCTTCGAGAAACTGACCCGCGGCCGGCTGGTGGAGGGCTACGGCCTGACCGAGGCCTCGCCCGTCACCCATGCCAACCCGATGCAGGGTATGCGCAAGGTGGGCAGCATCGGCGTCCCGTTCCCCTCCACCGAAGCCTGCGTGGTGGACCTGGTGCGCGGGCGCAAGGAAGCGCCGCCCGGCCAGATCGGGGAACTGGCGGTGCGCGGCCCGCAAGTGATGATGGGCTACTGGAAGGACCCGCAAGCCACCGGGCGCGTCCTGACCGACGACGGCTGGCTGCTGACCGGCGACATCGCCCAGATGGACGACGACGGTTTCTTCCGCATCATCGCCCGCAAGGCGGATATGTGGTTCCCGAAGAAACCCGGCAAGCCGGCCTTCCCGCGCGACGTGGAGGAAGTGCTCTACGAGGTGCCGCAGGTCAAGGAGACGGCGGTGGTCGCCATTGCCGGGCAGCCGGTGGCTTTCGTCATCGCCGGGCAGGAGCGCCCGACCTCCGAGGCGCTCATCGCCTATTGCCGCCGCCGCCTGCCGCCCGAACTCGTGCCGCGCCTGGTGGTCTTCCTGGAGGATTTCCCGCGCACCTTCATCGGCAAGGTGCTGCGGCGTGAACTTGCCAAACGATATGAACAGTCCCGCAGCGCTTAGGCGCGCCTCCAATCCCAGGCCCGGCGGGAGGCGCGCCGCCTCCCTGCAGCAGGCCCGCATGGACGCCTATGTCAACGCCGTCCAGCAGGGGAAGGGCAGGCCGGCGATACTGATCCATGGCCTGGCGGCCTCCCTGCACGACTGGGACGCCCTGCTCCCGGCCCTGGCGGACGACGGCTACCGCGCCTGCGCCCTGGACCTGCTCGGCCACGGCGGGAGTCACAAGCCGGAACGGGTGGAGGACTACACCATCGCGAACGTCTTCCGGCACCTGGCAGGCTGGGTGGACAGCCTGCAATGCAGGAAACCGGCAGTCGTCATCGGCCATTCGCTGGGCGGCTACCTGGCGCTGGAATACGCCCTGCGTTTCCCGGAACGGGTGCGCGCCCTGGTGCTGGTCAACCCCTTCTACAGCACCCGCCAGTTATCCCCGTTCCTCCAGTTCGTCTTCCGCCGGCCGCTGATGAACACCGCCATCATCGAACGGACGCCCTACCGGTTGTTCCGCCTGCTGATCGACGTCACCAGCCTGCGCTTCGGCGGCGGCGGGGACGGCATCCATTCCCTGCCGGAAGCGGTGCGCATCCAGACCGCCCTCGACTACAAGCGCGCCGCCCCGGGCATCTACAACATCCCGCGCACCCTGCGCGACCTGACCCCCGACCTGCCGCGCATCCAGTCCCCGGCGCTGGTGGTGTGGGGCGAGCGCGACCGCACCCTGGCGCCGGCCACGTTCCCGCGCCTGGCGGAACTGCTGCCGGATGCCCGCCCCCATCCCATCCCGACCTGCGGGCACATCGTCCACCAGTGCCATGCCGGATCCTTCAACCGGGTGGCGCTGGATTACCTAGCGACAGTCTAGAATCCATCCCGAAAATAAACGGCGTCATTGCCAATAAAAATGCTGCGCATCTTTGAGATACGCAGCATTCTTCGTTATTTTACCCAGGGTTTACCAGGCGTAGGCATCCGGCGCTTCGCCGCCGGGGCCGGGCCAGGTCTCGTCCAGCGTCTTGAGGCTTTCCTCCGAGAACTTGATCTCCAGCGCCCGCAGTGAACCGGTCAACTGCTCGATGGTGCGCGGCCCGATGATGGGGGCAGTGACGACCGGGTTGCACAGCAACCAGGCAAGCGCCACATCGGCCGGTTTTTCGCCGAGCACCTTGCAGAAGGCCTCGTACTTCTCCAGTTGCGGACGGCGCTTCTCGATCTCCTTCTGGACGTTCTCCGCCATGCGGCGGCCTTTCTCCATCTTCTCCAGCGCCCCGCCAAGCATCCCGCCCGCCAACGGGCTCCAGGGGATCAGGCCGAGACCGTAGGCGCGGCAGGCAGGGACGACCTCCAGTTCCACCATGCGCTCGGCCAGGTTGTAGAGGCTCTGCTCCGAGGCCAGCCCCATGAAATGGCGCGCCCGGGCGGTTTCCTGCGCCTGGGCAATATGCCAGCCGGCGAAATTCGACGAACCGGCGTAGACCACCTTGCCCTGCTGCACCAGCGCCTCGAAAGCCTGCCAGACCTCCTCCCAGGGCGATTCGCGGTCGATGTGGTGCATCTGGTACAGGTCGATGAAATCGGTCTTCATCCGCTTGAGCGACCCCTCCACGGCATCCCGGATGTGGCGCGCCGAAAGCCGGGACTGGTTGGGCCATTCGCCCATCCGCCCATAGACCTTGGTGGCGATGACCACTTTCTCGCGCCGTCCTTCGCCCAGGGCGAACCACTTGCCGACGATCTTCTCGGTGATGCCCTCGCCGGTCTTCCAGCCGTAGACGTTGGCGGTATCGAAGAAGTTGATGCCCAGTTCGAGCGCCTTGTCCATGATGGCGAAGGCATCCTTTTCGCTGGTCTGTGGGCCGAAGTTCATCGTCCCCAGGCACAGGCGGGATACTTTCAGGCCGGATCGGCCGAGGTGGGTGTAATCCATCGCAACCTCCTGTCAGTTGTTACCAGGCGGGTCAATGCCCGCAGGATGAACAATCGTGGCTGCTGCATGCGCCGCAATCGCAACCGCCGGAAGTCCCGGCCACGGCCTTGCCGCCGCTCTCGGCAAAGAAGACCGACAATTTGCGGCGGGTATGCTTCCCGCCGCAGACGGCGCAGGGGATGGGTTCATCCGCCTGGCTCATCGGGCGGAGAACTTCGAACGTTTTTTCGCACGCCTCGCAGGTGTATTCATAAATTGGCATGGCGCCTCGCTCTGGATCCCGGCGGCACGGATCATTCGCCGCCAAACTCTGCCGCCATGGCGTCCATTTCAGCCAGGACGGTGCTTACGCTTGCAACCTGCACGTTCAAGCGGAAAGTATACAACATCCCGTCGCCCAGCAGGCGCTGCACCTGGCCCCAGGAGGCCAGTTGCGGCGTCCCGCTGGCAACCGGCAGCAGGTCGACCGCCGCCGCCCACTGCGGGTGGGTTCCGGCGTAGGACGATAACAGGTCCAGCGCCGAAAGGCGGAGCGGGAAAAGGCCGGTCGCCTGCACCCAGCCGGCCTGGTTCTCGGGCGAGAGCAGCCAGCGGGCGAAGACCCAGGCCGCCAGTTGTTCCGTCGCGGTGGAGGCAAGCACGCTGTAGGACGGGCCATGGGTCACAAGCGCGGTTGTCTCGCCGGGGAAGGGCAGCACCGTCCACTGGTCGGGGCTGTTCGCCTGGCGGGCGGCGTCCGCCAGGCGCGGCAGTTCGGCCAGCGATGCGGTGATGAATAAAGCGCGCCGCTCCAGGAAGGCCTGGTGGTAGGGACCGGGGTCGAGGTGCGGGTCGGTATCCTGGAAGGCGGAGGAGAGCGGCAGCCAGGCGCAATGGTCGTCGTAGAGACCCTTCAGGAAGGCCAACGCCGCCTCGTTCTCGTCGCGTTCGAACAGGTAGGCGCCGTCCGAGACCGCCCCGCCCCCGAAGGCTACCAGCCAGGAGAGGGTGCTGGTGGGGTCGGCGTCGGCGTTCACGACCCAGCCGCCATAGCCGTCGTTGGCGGGATCGGCGTCGGTCTTCATGTCCTGGTTGGCGGCGCAGGCCTGTTCCCGGAACGCGGCGGCGTCCTGCGGCGGCTGGTCGAAGCCCAGTTCGGCGGCCCAACTGAGGTTGTAGACCAGCAGCCGCGCCGAGCGCAGGGCCGGGACGCCGTAGCGTTTCCCTCTCACTTCATCCTGCGCCCAGAAGACCGGCGGGATGTCCGCCCATTCGGCCTCCGCCAGGCCCCACAGCGGGTCATGGACATACGGCGTCAGGTCCAGCACGTCATCGCCCCAGGCCAGCGCCTGTTCGGGCAGCGCCACCGCCAGGTGGGGGGCGTCCCCCGCAGCCAGGGCGGCCTCGACCGCCTCCGCCAGGGTGCGGTAATCGGGGTAGGCGGTCTGGAAGACGACGACGCCATACGGGTTGAGACTGTTGAACCCGGCCAGTTGCATGGTGAACCAGTCGGCGGTCGCTCCGTTGAAGGCGTGCCAGAACCGGACCTGGAGCCCATCCAGCGCTTCGGGCGCGACCCCGATGCCGGGCGCGGGGGTTTTCGATTCCGGCATGGCGGATGGAGACGCCAGGGTCGCATCCTCGGGGGTCATGGTCGACGCGCCGGGCGTCGCCGGCAGGGCGGTGCAGGCCGCCGCCAGGGCGGAAAGCAGCAGGAGCGGGAGGCAGGAGCGGGAGGTCATCGTTAGAATAAGGTGAACGGGACGGGGGTCAGGACCAGTATGAAAATGACCAGCATCAACAGCGCCAGTTTTCTCCGGCGCGGGTCGAGTTCGGTGATCTGGTCGAGCGGCTCGGCGTGGAAGCGCCCGAGCAGGAAGATCAGGGCGGCCCAGATGAACCAGCCGCTCCAGAATAATCCGAGCAGCAGCACGGCGGCCAGGATGAACTTCCAGGCGGGGCGCGCCCGCCGCCCAAAGACGGTGTACAACACATGGCCGCCGTCGAACTGGCCGGCCGGGATCAGGTTCAGGAAAGTGACCAGGAGGCCGGCCCAGCCAGCCATGGCCACCGGGTGGAGTTGGATATCCTCCCCGCCGACCGGCGCCGGCTGGCCGCTGGCAAGGTAACCGGCCCAGTACAGGAGCGGGGGAGTGTTCCCGTAAGAGACGGGTTCGGGCAATAATCGGCCTTTGACGGCATATTTCAAGCCCAGGTAGAGCAGCGAGTTACCTTCCAGCAGGTCGTCGCCGGTGGAGGTGTAGAGCGTACCGTCCGGGCGCTGGTAGGCGCTGTCCGTGATCGGGGTCACCTGCGAAAGCGCCAGGCCGAGCGCCAGCACCGGGATGGCCACCGCCAGGCCGGCCAGAGGCCCGGTCACACCGATGTCGAACAGGACCCGTTTGTTGCGCGGCACCTGCTTCATGTTGATGAAGGCGCCCATCGTGCCCAGGATGCTGTAGGGGAAGGGGATGAAGTAGGGCAGGCTGACCGCAGTCCGGTGGGCGCGCCCGGCAAAATAATGGCCGAATTCGTGCGCCGAGAGGATCGCCAGCAGGCTGAGGGCGAACGGCCAACCCTGCCACAGGTGAGCCAGGAGGGTCAGGGTGATCCCCAGGGTATCCGCCGGCAGGTCTCCCTGGTAACCGTACATCGCCCCGGCGAACAGGACGCTCAGCAGGGTCAGGACGAACAGGCCGATATTGACCGACAGGCGGGACGGTTTCGGGCGGACGACGCCGGGGACGAGGATGACCGCCTGGCGGCCTTCTTCCAGGCGGAAGAGGGGGGTGATGTTGTGCGGGTCCAGGTCGGCGGCCAGTCGTTCGTAGGCCGACTCGGAGTCCTCCAGCAGGTTTCCGCGATAGCGGACGAGGTATTGCCTGCCATCGCCCAGGGTGATCTCGTCCATGCGGAAGACGCGCCCCACCAGCGAGTTCAGGAGTTCGGTTTCGGGAAATGTCATCGGGTTACCTGTAGGTGTGATAGCGACAGACGATAGGCGCCCTATCGTCTGTCTGCCTGGCCGATAAAATAGGCGGGAGTGGATGGGGGTCGAACCCACCGCGGCCCGCAACGCGACCCGCCGCCGGTTTTGAAGACCGGGAAGCCCACCGGGACCTAACCACTCCCGGCGACAAGGATACCCGAAGGACGGGGGTTTGGCAAGAGACAGGCGGCACGCCGGAGGTCATTCGACGATATCTCCGCAATATTTTATACCTCGGTTGGGTTTTCATCGTCATTGGTCCAATTGGACGGGTTGGCGAGGATGTATCAGGCAATGCGTTCGTAATCTTTTTGAACTCGAATAATGTGCTCGTAATAATTGCGTTGCCAGATGTTGGCGGTGTTTAATTCGCGTCCGGCGCGCGATGTTACCGATGCCTTGAATCCGGCAATGAATGATCCCAACGATTTCGGCGGTCGTTGTAGGGGCGCAAGGCTTGCGCCCCGTGTATTAAATCCCGTTGGTTTAATGATTTGTTTTCCGGAATCCGGGCGGACGCCGTCCGCCCCTACATCGCAAATCCAAATAATGCCATGAATATGGTTCGGCATTACAATAAATTCGTCTTCTTCGACACGGATTTCTTTTCGGATTTGTGCAGATCGAAACCATTCCTCCCGCACTATCCTCCCCAACGCATTCAACCGCATCTCCCCATCCACAATTTCGCCAAACAAACATTCCCGCCGAAACGCGACCACGGTGACAAAATACCCACCCGCGGCGGAATAATCATATCCCCTCAACCGGATCGAACGACGTCTGTGTCTTTCTGGATCAAATTCATTCGTTCCATGCTGGTGCGTAACGTGCATTTCAATTTTTCTTTCTCATTTCTTCCAGCAAAGCCAGCAGTTTTTCCGAGATCACCGCCCGGCCGAAATGTTCTTCCAGATAGGACCGCCCGGCCAGCCCCATGCGGCGGGATTTTTCGCGGTCCGCGGCCAACGCCCGGATTGCCTCCGCCAGCGCCGCCGGGTCGCCGGGTTGAGCAAAAAGTCCGCATCCCGCCGCCTCGACCACCCCGCGGATGACGCCGTCGATGGCGAGCAGGACCGGCCTGCCCGCCGCCATGTAGTCGAAAACCTTGTTCGGGTAGGTGGTCTTGTATTCGTCGAGCGGCTTCAGGATGGCGAGACAGGCATCCGCCCCGGCCAGCGCCCCGGCCATATCCTTTTTGGGAACGGGAGGCAGGAAAAGGACGTTGGCCAGACCGGCGGCCTGCGCCTGCAAACTGGCCTTCTCCTTCCCGTCGCCGACGAAAACGAACCGGACCGCGGGCCGGTCGGCGAGCAGACGCGCCGCTTCCAGGACTACGCCGAGGTCGTTCGAAAGTCCGTGCGCGCCGGCGTAGAGGACGACGAATTTATCGGCGACCAGGTTCCGGGCCCGGAACGACGCGCCGGAGTCGGCGGGTTCGAACATCTCCGGGTCCGCGCCGTTCGGGACGAGGTCCACGCGCCGCGCGCCGCGTTCCGTCACGTGAGAGATAAATCCCGGCGAGTTGACGACCAGCCGGTCGGCGCGGCGGTAGAGGAAACGTTCCAGCCAGAGCGACATGCGGATGAGCAGCGGACTCTTCAGCACGCCGACCGCGATGGCGAACTTCGGCCACAGGTCGCGGACTTCGAAAAGGAATGGCACGCCTTTGAGCCGCGCCAGCAGCCAGGCGGTGACGCCCTGGAAGATGGGCGGCGAGGTGCCCCAGACCACGTCCACGTTGCGGACGCCGAGGCCGGTGAAGAACGAGGAGGCCATGAACGAGACAAAGGCGAAGACGCGGTGGACGAAGGATTTGTGGAGGGCGGAATAGGTATAGGCACGGATAACCCTCACCCCTTGCCCCTCTCCCGTTGGGAGAGGGGGTGGGGTGAGGGATCCCGTGAGGTAACTGACCGGGCTGGCGATGACCGTGACGCGGTGTCCGTGCGCGGCGAGGTAACGCGCCAGTTCGTGGTGGCGCGTCCCGCCGGGTTCGTCGAGGGAGGCAAAGGCCTGGTGGATGAGGAGGATGTGCATGGGATTAGCGGTTAGCAATTAGCAGTTAGCCGTCAGCGATTAGCGGTTGGCAAACGGAAACGTGAATTCGGTGGAAAATGTGATTTCGGTCTGGCCTTGCGCGATTACAGCCAGGGAAAGGGCGGGGATCTTGACGCCGTAGGTGGGCGAAACCCAGCCGCGGACGGGGTCAGGATCAGCGGAACCGCGGAGGAGTTCGCCCGCGCGGAATAGCGAAAACCCGGAGTGAGTGGTGAATGGTAAATGGTGAATGATAAGAACTAGCGGGCCTTGCGGCGAGACGAGACGGAGAACCATTTCCAATTCACCATCTTCCATTTTCCATTCCCAATCCGGCAACAGCCAGTGGATGCGGGCAGTGAACGGTTTGCGGCGGACGCGCAGGCGCAGGATTTCGTCCGTCACCCGCCAGCGGCCGTCGGCGAGGGCGGACACGCCCGGTAACGTCCGCTCACCTGCTGGAGGATTTGCGGGTCGGCGGCGATTTCGCTCGTGCGATACGCGTCGAACCAGTCGAGGTACAGGAAGCGGCCGGCGCGGGCGAACTGGTCGCGGCCGTTCACGGTCACGGTGTTGTGCACCAGCGCGGTCGTCAGGCTGTTGTCCCACGGGGCGGGGGCGTTGTAGAGATAGGCGCCGGCGTCCTGTGCGATGTTCAATCCGCGCCACCAGAGATCGAGGTGCAGTTGGTCGGCGTGGGAGGGGCGGGAGGTGAATTGCGCCGTCCGCAGGTACGCCCAGGAGTCCTTGCCGTAGATCTGGTCGCCGGGATAGCGCGGCAGGGCGAGCGTTCGCGGGGTGCGCGCCTGCGCGCCGAACCAGAGCGCCATCTCGTCCCAGGGGCCGCGCGGAAGTTCGTAGTCGAGGAAGGCGCGGGCGGCGGCGTGGGCGACGGGACGGTAATCGGAGAATGGACAAATGGTCAATGGGAAGATGTACGCGCCGTCGTTGGCGCCCAGGTTCGGGGTCCGGCCGGATTCGGAGTCCATCAGCGAGAGCAGCCAGTGGGTTGCGGCGGAAATCTTTTTCATATACGAAGGACTCAAAGGAGCGGAGTCCAAAGTCTCCAGACTTTGGACAGCGCCGACGACTGGTCCCCTTCGGGGATGATAAGTCGTCGGACTCCGATATACTTGATTTTTCCCTTTGTGTTCCTTTGTGCCCTTCGTGGTTAATGCTCTTACCCACAACGCCACTTGCAGCATCAGGCGGTGATAATTGGCGGAGCGCTGGGCGTACTCGCCGTAGGCGTCTATCTGTGACCGGAAGCCGTGGTCGAGCCACATTTGCCCAAGTCGCTGCCAGCGGGCGGACTCGGGATGTTCCGGCAGGGCGAGGCCGGCGGTGAGTAGCCCGGCGGATTCGGCCAGCAGGTGGTTGTTGTGCTGGGAGCGGGCGTAGATGAGCGTGGGCGGGATGCGGGCGGCGTGCGCGGCGACCGAGTCCGCCAGCCGCCGCTTGCGCTCCGGGGTGGAGGCGGGCGCGGCGTCGAAGACCTGCCCCGCCCAGGCAAAGGCCATCAGGCGCAGGGCAACCTCCTGTCCGCTCATCCAGTGCGGACCGAGACAGGGCGGGTTGGCGTCGGTGAAGGTTTCGAAATATTTCCAGAAGGCCTCGGCGTATTTTTCGCCGCCGGTCACGCGGAAGGCGCGGCCAAGCGTGAATGCCCAGCCGAAGCGGGCGGGTTCCCAGACGAATTTGATGTCGGGGATTGGAAGATGGTTAATAGTTAATGGGATTCGGCCAGTCTCGTAGGCTGTCCAATGAGTGAGTTTGCCAGGGACGGCGAGCTGCAGAGGCGCCGGATCCGCGCCGAAGAGTCGGACTTTGCCAGCAATGATCTCGTCCGCTTCGGCGAGGAGGGCGGTTTTGCCATCGCTTCCCAGCACAGCCAGGAGGTCTGCGCGGGCGGGAAGATCGAACAGCGGATGACAGACGATGGGCGATGGAAGATGGTTAATGGTTAATGGTCGGCCAGCCGTTGCTCGCTGGTAATGCCCGGCGGCCAATCCAAATTTGTATAACGCGTAAAGTCCCACCTGCTGGAGTCCCAACTGGCGGAGGGCTTTGAGGGCGATAACGAGACGGTTCATGGAGGGTATTTAACCACAGTTGAACACAGATAGCCATAGGGAAACAGGGCGGCTTATAATCCGCTCCACCCCGCCCCGCACCCGCCCGACGGACACTGCGCCGAGCAGGACGCCGCGTCCGCCGACCATCTCAACTTGTAGTCGAAAAACCTGGTCTGGTTTTGCAGGGTCAAGTAATAAATATCCTCGAACGCGTTGTTCCAGCGGTGCGGCACATTGACGATCTTGAAATCGTAAATAGATGGCCACGGATCCGGGCTTGGCCCATCCGGCGTGTCATAGATTTTCCTCACTGTCTTGCCGGCTGTCCAGCACTCGTTATCGCTGTTCTCACTTGTGTTCTGGTCGTCATTAAGTCTGCACTGGTATTTATTACAGAGCCGCGCGCTACAAATTTCGGTATCCGTGTTCGGAACCCACTCAATAAAGTCTGGATCGTTTTTCATAACAGGATTTTTTTCATCGCACTTAACCCCGCAATGTGGTAAAACATTTTCTTCATAACAATCTGTGGTCACTGGTATTGACTTGGGTGTCAAACAAAATCTCTTGTCATCGTCTATACGGTCGCATTTATAATCTGTCCATACCAGCTCTGCCGTGTAAGAACCGCACCACCGTTTTGGAACGCATACTGACGCGAAGCACACTGTTTCTTTCCCGGTTGTGCAGTTGTCTAAACAACGCACGCCCATCGCAATGCATTTTTCCGCTTCGTTTTCATCCCAATATCCCTCGCAATAAACCGGAGCCGGCGTGGGCGGCTGGCCGTCGCGGACAATATGCGCCCCCCTGCATTCCACCGTATCATACGGCCGTGCGCTCGACCGGCAAACCTGTGTTTCAGCCAGCTCGAATTTCCCCACGCATGTCGCCGCGCTCAAAAGCCCTGGAAAGGTTCCTCTATAAATTCGGCACCACCCCCACCCCGGACCTCGCGGTGTATCCGGATATGTTGCAGGAGTTACCTCCGCCCCGGCTTTTTGCCCGAAACCAACAACCAGAATGGCTATGACCAACAGCCCCAAACCTGAACCGAACTTTCTTGAAATCATAAAAACATTTCTCTACCGTACATGGGTGAGTAAAAAGATCAGTCATAGGGTATAACCTCAGGTTGCTGAAACCAAAGAGGAGAAGCCGAATGACTGATCGCTACGAAGTATACACAAAAGTACTGAAGATGCTGA
>VGNO01000029.1 GCA_016865985.1 Chloroflexota bacterium
CGTGGACTGCATCTACCGCCGCGCACCCGATGGGACCTGGCTCTATAACCCCGACAATATGTGGTCCGCCCCCCTCGTGGACGACGAACCGGTGATCGAGACCCTGCGCGCCACCCTCGACCTGTTACTGCACCCGGACGACCGCCTCTACTGCCCATTGACGGTCGGCGGTCACGTCGACCACCGCCTGGCACGCCTGGCAGCCGAAAGACTGGGACGCCCGCTGCTCCATTTCGCCGACTACCCCTATGTCCAAAACCAGGAGGTGGGGAACCTGTCCGACGGGCTGGCGCTCGAGGTGCACCCGCTCTCGCCGGAATGCTTGCGGCTGTGGCAGGATGGCGTGGCCGTCTACGCCTCCCAACTGAGCGCCTTCTGGCCGGATGAAGCCGGGATGCGGAAGGTGATAGCAGCCTATGCCAGCCCCGGCTTGCGGCTCTGGATGAGCGGCTGAGCGGCTTGCCATTGGCCTGAAACCATGTTATATTATCGCCGCCAGCGGGACCGGCGCCCAATTGCATCTCTGATCCAGAGATGCAACGTATTTTCTCAAAGGACTGAAAGATGCCGACGACATTCCTCACACCTGAGGGCTTCAAGAAACTCCAGGAAGAACTCGAATACCTCCGCAACACCAAGCGGCAGGAAGTCGCCAACCGCCTGCACGAAGCCATGGAGGGCGGCGAATTGATCGAGAACGCCGAATACGAAGCCGCCAAGAACGAGCAGGCCTTCGTGGAAGGCCGCATCCAGGAAGTGGAAGTCATCCTTGCATCGGCGCGGGTCATCGACGAGAAAGCCAAATCGACCGGCATCATCCAGGTCGGTTCGACCGTCACCATCCAGGAGGAAGGCTACGGAGCCGAGACCTACACCATCGTCGGTGTTGCCGAAGCCGACCCGCGCGAACACCGCATTTCGAACGAGTCCCCGATCGGCAAAGCCATCCTGAACCGCAGCGCCGGGGATGAAGTGACCGTGGATACTCCCAGCGGCAGTTACAAAGTCCGCATCCTCAAGATCAAGTGACATCGGGGCAGCCTGCAACTGTCGCCCCGCGCCTGACTGTGCGCGGGGCGTTTTGTTACCCGCACTGCGCCAGTCTGTGGGCCGCTGTCGGGTAAAATAGAAGCATGAGGTAGACCATGACCGAATACACATCGCTCGAAAAGATCCGGCTCGCCAAGATCGAGCAGTTGCGCCAGGCAGGCATCGATCCCTACCCGACCCGCGCCAGCCGGAGCCACACCTGTGCCGGGGCTACCACCGCCTTCGAAACCGCCGAGAAGGCCGGGGTCGAAGCCCGCGCCGTGCTCACCGGGCGCATCCGCGCCACCCGCCCGATGGGCAAGTTGACGTTCGCCCATATCGAGGATGGGACTGGGAAGATGCAATTGTTCTTCCGCGTCAACGAACTCGGCCAGGAACGGGTGGATTTCTTTGGCGACAAGTTCGACCTGGGCGATTTCATCCAGGCTACCGGCCTGCTTATGCGCACACGCACCGGCGAGGTTACCCTGCTGGTGCACGATTTCCAGATGCTGGCAAAGGCCGTCAGCCCGTTGCCGGCAGCCAAAGATGAGACCCGCGAAGACGGGACCGTCGTCCGGCACGCCGCGCTCGAGGACCCGGAACTGCGCGCCCGCCAGCGTTACGCCGACCTGGCGGTCAACCCGCAGGTGCGCGAGACCTTCCGCAAACGGGCGGCCATTATCCGCTCGCTGCGCGCCTTCCTCGACGGCCGGGGTTTCCTCGAAGTTGAGACTCCCATCCTCCAACCGTTATATGGCGGGGCGGCAGCGCGGCCGTTCACCACCCACCACAACGAACTCGACCAGGATGTGTACCTGCGCATCTCGTTCGAGTTGTACCTCAAGCGCCTTCTGGTCGGCAACCTCGAGAAGGTCTACGAACTCGGGCGGGATTTCCGCAACGAGGGCGTCTCCTTCAAACACAACCCGGAATTCACCCAACTGGAGTTCTATTGGGCCTATGCCGATTACCTGCAAGTCATGGAACTGACGGAGCAGATGATCGCCCAGGTTGCCGAGGAGGTCGCCGGCAGCGCCCGGGTCCCCTACCAGGGGACGGTGTTGGATTTCACCCCGCCCTGGCGGCGGCTTTCGATGCGCGATGGCATCCTGGAGGCATCCGGGATCGATATCGCCGCCCACCCCGACGCTGCCTCGCTCTTGGAGGCGATTGCCGCCCGGCACAAGGACAAAACCCCCGATTCGAATGCCACCCGCGGCAAGTTGATCGACTTCCTGCTGAGTGAGTTCCTCGAACCCACCCTGGTCCAGCCGACTTTCCTCTACGATTACCCACGCGACATCTCCCCGCTGGCAAAGTCCAAACCTGGCGACCCGCTGACGGTGGAACGTTTCGAGGGCTATGTCGCCGGTCTCGAATTGTGCAACGCTTTCACCGAACTGAACGACCCGCTCGACCAGGAACAGCGTTTCATCGAGATGGGACGCGACTATGCCGCCGATGACGAGGAGAAGCACCCGATGGATGAGGATTACCTGCGCGCCATGCGTTACGGCATGCCTCCCAACGGCGGTTTCGGCATGGGCGTCGACCGGATGGTGATGATGCTGACCGACAACCACAGCATCCGCGAAGTATTACTCTTCCCGCCATTACGGAAGGAAGACAAGTAGCGGTACAATACAGGCATGACCGGTATGGACGAAACAGCCCTCATCCGCGCTGCCCAGCGCGGCGACCTGGAAGCCTTCAACCGCCTGGCGCTCGCCTACCAGGACATGCTCTTCAACACCGCCCTGCGCATCCTGGGCGATGATGACCTGGCCGCCGACGCCACCCAGGAGGCGTTGATCTCCGCCTTCCGCAGTCTCACCTCCTACCGGGGCGGCTCGTTCAAAGCCTGGCTGCTGCGCACCGTCACCAACGCCTGTTATGACGAACTGCGCCGCCGCGGCCGCCGTTCCACTGTGCCGCTCGAGCCTGCAACCAGGGACGATGATGAGATGGAAAGCCCGCGCTGGCTGGCCGACCCCTCCATGACCCCCGAACAGCGGATGGAAACCGAGGAACTCGAACATGCCATCCAGCACTGCCTGGAGGACCTGCCGCCGGATTTCCGCACCGTGGTGGTACTGGCCGACATCCAGGAACTGGACTACCGGGAGATCGCGGCCGTCATCCATACACCGCTCGGCACGATCAAATCACGACTGGCACGCGCCCGACTGCGACTGCGCGACTGCCTGCAGGGCTTCGGGGAACTTTTGCCCGCTGCATTCCGTCTCCGGGAAGAGCGTGGCTTATGACGAACCCATCCCTGCGCAACCTGAAACGAATATCCGCTTCCCTAGACGGACAACTCTCCCGGGTGGAAGCGGCTCGCCTCGCCTCGCTCCTGGCAGCCGACCTGGGCCTGGCAGGGCTGCGGGACGACCTGGAGCACGTCCGCAGCCTGTTGCGCCGCCTGCCCATGCGCCGCGCCCCGCACAACTTCACCCTGCACCCCGGCATGGCCCGCCTGCGCCCGCCCCTGCCGCGCCTGGCGCCCGTCCTCGGTTATGCTTCTGCGCTGGCAGCCCTGCTGCTGGTATTCACTTTCGGTGGCCGATTCTTCATCCCGCTGGCTGCCGCCCCGGCCGCCTATGATCTTACGGCCGCGGAACCGGCAGCAGGCGAGGCGTTTGCCGAGGAACCGGTCCAGGAGGCCGGCGGACTGGACAATGCCGCCCCGGCCGCGCCGCAGGCTACACCCGTCGCGGAAGACGCCTCCCCGGAACGGTCCATACCCACCGCAACCCCCGAGGCGGTCATGGCGCTCCAGGCGCCTCCCCCATCTGTCGGTGTGGAAGAAAAGTCGCTCGAACCGGCGCCGGTCCTATCCCCCTGGCAGGCCGGGTTGCTGTCTGCCTCCATTGCCCTGGCTGCCGCCGCGGCCCTCCTCCGGCTGGTGAACATCCTGGCATTCCGCGCCCGCCATCGCAGGAAATAACCTGCCTGCCGTCCATTGTGATCGTCCGGAGAGGATTGCCTTCTCCGGATTTTGCTTTACAATACCCGCATGGCGAACAAGGATATCGTGAATTTCTGCCCGCGCTGCGGCAAGCCGGTGGTTTCCGAAACCCGCTCTGGCCGCCTGCGACCGGTCTGCCCGGCCTGCGGCTGGATCCACTTTTCCGACCCAAAAGTGGCCGTGGCGGCGGTCCTGCTGCAGGGCGAGGACGTGCTGCTCATCCGCCGCGCCCAAGACCCCAGGCGGGGCCTGTGGACCCTGCCGGCCGGATTCGTGGATTCCGATGAAGACCCGGGACGGGCAGCCGAGCGCGAATGCCTGGAGGAGACCGGGCTGCATGTCCACGCCACCGGCGTGTTGGATGTCATCGCCGGGAGGGAACATCCGCGCGGCGCCGATATCCTGATCGTGTACACCGTCATGCCAATCGGCGGCAACCTGCTGGCCGGGGACGATGCCGACCAGGCGGCATTCTTCTCGGTCCGCGACCTGCCGCCACTGGCGTTCGAAGCCACCCGCCGGGTCATGGCGCGGCTGCAATCCAACCACCTGACCTGAATGATCCCCCGGCCCTTGAACCTCGAAATATCCTGGAGTTTCATTCCCACAAGGAGGATGATATGGATCCGCTCGACCTCCGTCCCTCCCCCATCTCCGGCGCCTGGTACGAAAGTCACCCGCAGGCGCTGGCCGCCGGGATCGACAGTTACCTCGACCAGGCCGAACTGCCCGAACTTCATGGCCGGGTGGTGGCGGTGATTGCCCCCCATGCCGGGCATTATTACTCAGGCGCGGTGGCCGGTTATGCCTTCGCCGCGGTGCGCGGCGCTTCGCCGGAGGTCGTGGCGGTCATCTCGCCGATGCACCACCCCTACCCTGCGGCGCTGCTCACCGCCAGGCACGATGCCTATGCCACCCCGCTGGGGGGTGTCCGGATCGACAAGACCCTCCTGGCGGCATTGGATGGACACCTGAAGCCTGCTTTGGGATTTGGCGTCACTCCGGTCCCGAACGACCCGGAACACTCATTGGAGATCGAACTGCCCTTCCTGCAACGCGCCCTGGCAGGCCACTTCACCCTCCTGCCGGTGATGGTGCGCGCCCAGGAACCGGAAATCTCCCAGGCGCTGGGGGAAGCCCTGGCCGCCTGCCTGCGTGATAAACAAGCCCTGCTGGTGGCAAGCACCGACCTGTCCCATTTCTTCGACCAGGAGACCGCCTGCCTGCTGGACGCCGAGATGTTGCGGCGGATCGAATCCTTCGCGCCTGAGAGCCTGTTCGTAGCCGAACGCACCGGCAGAGGTTTCGCCTGCGGACACGCCGCAGTTGCAGCCGTCCTGTGGGCGGCGCGCAGCCTGGGGGCGGACACGGTCAAGGTCCTGCGCCACGCCACATCCGGCGACGTGAGCGGCGACTACCGCCGGGTGGTCGGTTACGGGGCGGCGGCGGTACTCAAATCAGGGACAGGATAAAGATTGCCGGTTGTTTATCTAGATGATCAGGGATTGAAGCCGAGGGTCCAATAGTGGCCGTAGGCGCTGCCGGACACATGGACATACCCTACGCCGGCCTGGGTGTAACCGGCGTTCAGGATGTTGGCCCGGTGTCCATCGCTCGCCATCCAATCTGATACCACGCCCGAGGGCGAACCCTGGCCCCCGGCGATATTTTCCCCCCAGAAATAACTGCTGTGCTGGAACAGGTTGTTGCAGCCGAGGTACTGGCTCCACGAACGGGCATTGGCGGACATCGATCCCGAGCCTGCGAGCGGGGCCAGCCCATTGGCGGCGCGTTCGTTGTTAACCAGCGCCAGCGCTTCATCCTCGAAACCAACGTTGGTGGTAAAAGCGCAATTCCCTCCGCTGCCCAAACTGGTGGTCGTCGGCGGAAGGTAGACGCGGGTTGCCGTTGGCGGCAGGGGCGTGACCGTTGGGGATGGAAGCGGCGTGAAGGTCGGCGCGGCGGTCGAGGCGGCGGTAGGGAACGGCGATTCGGTCGCGGTGGATGTGACAGCGTGGGCAGTGGAAACAGGCGGTGGATCCGTAGTCGGGGAAGCCAGCCCCTCCCCGCTCCCGCCGGCGCCGCCCGCCAGGGGTGCATCCTTTGGAAAGATGCCTGCAGGCAGGCTGCAACTGAGCAGTCCCAGCAATATCCCCAGGACAGCCAGCATTACCGGTTGAGCATGATACGCTTTTTTATCTTCCATGAACTCACTGGATGCAATCGTCCATGAAGCGGGGACAATGGTACCTGTCCAACATGACAATCCTAATAGTAGTATGGTTCAACTTTTGACCAGCCCGGCCAGTTGTTCCGCATGCTGTGGCGACGGTAAATGGATGCACAGCAACCGCCGGCCGCGCCGAGCCAGCGCACCGGCGTCCCCCAATGCCTGGGCAGATTGCAGGGCGCCAAAGGTCATCCCCTGACCGGGTATTTCCACGTCCTCAACCGGGTCGGCAGTCAATTGGAGGAACAGGCCGGATGCCGGGCCGCCCTTGTGCTGCTGGCCGGTGGAATGGAGGAAGCGCGGACCGAAGCCCAGGGTGGTGGCGCAGCCGGTACGCTCCAGGATCGCCTGTCGCAGGCGCATCAAGGCTTCAGTCACGGACGGGTTGCGCGGCAGGTAGGCATTGATCGCCACATAATCGCCCGAAACGGCCTGGGCCAGGAAGTCCCCGAGGGCGGCCGCCGCGCCATCCAGCGGGATGAAACCCCCATCCGGCAGCCGGCCGGTGGAACGGTATGCTGCGATCATGGCTTTCGTGCGCTCTTTGTTATCCTGGACATCCGGCTGGTCGAAAGCATTGACTCCCAGCATGGCGCAGGCCACCGCAGTGGCGAACTCCCACCGGTAGAATTCGGCGAAGAGCGATTCCGGAGAAGCGAGGGGAATGACGAGCGCCGGGAACCCCGCCTGGCGCAGGGAAGCGATCCGGGCGTCCAACCCGCCGTCGCTGCGCAGGTAGGTAAAAATCCGGTCCTTGCCATACTGCTCCGGGCGCAAGGGCGGTTCTCCATCTATCACGATGATCCCCCTGCCCGACTTGCCGCTCGATTCAGCGATCAATTGCTCCAGCCAGGAACCGAACGATTGGAAAGGCGCATCAGCCAGGAGGGTCAACTTGTCGCGCCCTTCGAGCGCTGCCTGGCCCAGGATGGCCCCCAGAACCAGCCCAGGGCTGCAAGGCGGCGGGACCTCCCGCCTGCACTGCGACATCATCCAGGAGGCCGAAGCGAGCGCCTGCTCCACATCCAGCCCCAAGAGCGCCGCCGGGACCAGCCCGAAATGGGTCAAGGCGGAATACCGTCCACCCACCTGTGGGTCGGCAGTGAAGGTGTGGCGGAAACCGCGGGACCTGGCAAGCGCATCCAGCGGGGCGCCGGGGTCGGTGATGGCGACGAAACGCGCCCCATCCCGGCCGGCCAGGAGCCAGAAGTAATCGAGCAGGGCAGTCACTTCCGTCGTTGCGCCGGATTTGGAGGAAACAATATAGAGGGTTTCCGAAGGCGGGAAATCTCGGGCAGCCTGTAAAACCTGTGCCGGATCGGTCGAATCCAGGATGGCGAAAACCCGCTTGCGGAGACCGGCGGCGCGCACCTGGCCGATCACCTCCGGCGCAAGGGACGATCCGCCCATTCCCAGCAGCAGGAAGCGGCGGGTCCCCTGGCGCCGGACCTGCCGCGCAAACGCCTGCATCCCGGCCGCCTCCGGACGGGAGGTTTCCGGCAGGGTCAGCCAACCGAGGCGCCGGGCGACCTCCTCCCGTCCGTCCTCGTCAGACGCCCAAAGGGATGGGTCGCGCTCCCAGATACGGTCCGGCACCGCATCGACCGCCAGCTGAGCCATGCGCCGTTTGACAGCAACTTGCAGCGGACCCAGTTGGGCGGCAGCGGCCTGGCGGCGTTCCTCCACAGTCGCCAACATGGCATTGAAAGCATCGGAAAAAGCCAACACGCCTTCATTTTCCAGTTCCTGCGTGACGACCGCCATCGAAATCCCGGCCGACTCCAGTCCGTAAAATACCTGCCGTGCCTCGTCGAGACCCTGGACGATGGCATTCTTAACCTTCCCATGATCGAGAAATGCTGCCAGCGTCTGGGGCGGGAGCGTGTTGACGCTATCCGGGCCGACCAGGTTATCCACATAGAGCGTGTCTGGATAAACCGGGTTTTTGGCGCTGGTAGAGGCCCACAGCGGCCGCTGGAGGCGCGCCCCGGCCGCCTGCAGGCGTTCGAACCGGTCGCCTTTGAACACCGCCTGGAATTGTTCATATGCCAGCCGGGCGCTGGCAATTGCCGCCTTCCCCCGCAGCGGCGAACCTTCCGGCAGGAGGCTGTCCACCTTTGTATCGATGCGGGAAATGAAGAAAGATGCCACAGACGCCGCCGGGGAAAGGGGCTGGATCCCGCCCGGCGGCAGGATGGCGAGCCGGTCCTCCAATCCGCAGAGGTAGGCTTCCATCACCTCCTGGTAGCGCTGGATGGAGAATATAAGGGTTACGTTGACATTGACCCCGGCAGCGATCGTCTGCCGGATGGCGGAGAGTCCCTCCACCGTTGCCGGGATCTTGACCATCAGGTTGGGCCGGCCCACGGTCTGCCACAGATGGCGGGCCTGGACAGCGGTAGCCCGGGCGTCGTGCGCCAGGTTGGGGCTGACCTCCAGGCTGACATACCCGTCCGCCCCGTCGCTCTCCCGGTACAACGGCAGGAACAGGTCGCATGCCTGGCGGATATCCTCGAATGCCAGTTGCCAGAAGATCTGTTCCCGGTCCCAGCCAGACCAGGCCATCGGCAGAAGGGCGGCATCGTAATCGTCCGACCTGGCGATGGCGTTATGGAAGATGGACGGGTTGGAAGTCACGCCGCGGATCTCTCCGCGGGCGATCATCCCCGCCAGTTCACCGTCCGTCCCGCCGGGTGAGCGGGGCAGCAGGCGGCGTTGGATATTGTCGTACCAGAGTGATTGGCCGATGGTGTGGAGTTTATTTATGGTGTTCGACATGGGGACTCAGGACTTCCCTTCCAGTTTTCGGATCTTGGCCACCCGCCGCTGGTGGCGTTCCTGACCCGCGTCCTGGCCCACAAAACGGGCCGAGAGGAAGGCTGTCACGATCTCCTTCGCGACTTCAGCGCCGACGACGCGCGCCCCCAGGCAGAGCACGTTCATATCGTCATGTTCCACAGCCTGGCGGGCGGAATAGGTATCGTGGCAGACACCGGCATAGATCCCGGGAATCTTATTGGCTGCGATGGCTGCCCCGACCCCGGATCCGCACAGGATGACGGCGCGCTGGGCTTTCCCATCCAGGATGGCGTAGCCGGCTTTCTCGGCGTAATCGGGATAGTCCACCGGACGGTCGGAATCCGTGCCCAAGTCGAGGATGTCACAGCCGGCGCGCCGCAGGACATCCATCACTGTCTCCTTCAATGGAAAACCGGCATGGTCACAAGCGATGGCGATCAGCATGAGCGCCTCCTACGATCCGAAAAGGAGGCTGAGCCCCCAGCCAGCGTCAGGCCGAGGGCGGTATAGACGATGCGGGCGCCTTTCGCACCGAACAGGCGCGGGATGAGTTTTCCGGGATTCAAGGCTAAATGCCAATCCAACCAGGCGCTTAGAATCAGCAAGACTCCAATGAAGAGTAAACTCAAGGTGGAAAATTGGATTTCGTTCATGCGCTCCCTTCCAGTAGTCGATGGGCGGTCTCGACAACGTTCCCGACCGTAAAGCCATAGGCTTCGAATAATTCAGGGGCCGGGGCGGAGGCGCCAAAATGCTCGAGGGATATCACCCGTCCCTGCCCACCGGTCCAGCGTTCCCAACCCTGGCGGACGCCGGCTTCGACAGCCAGCCGTGCTGTGATCCCCGGCGGGAGGACAGCCTGACGGTATGTATCAGGTTGCTGTTCGAACAACTCCCACGAAGGGAAGGAGACCAGCCGCACCCGCAATCCTTCAGCAGCCAGGCATGAGCCTGCAGCGACGATCAACCCGACCTCGGAACCGGTCGCCATCAGGATCAATTGCGGATCTCCGCTTGCGGGATCGGCCAGGACATATGCGCCGCGCTGCAATCCGGCCGCCCCGGCATAGGCGCTGCGGTCCAGAGTCGGCAGGTTCTGACGGCTCAAGATAAGGGTAGTCGGTCCACGGCGGTTGGCGATGGCGCATTTCCAGGCTTCGGCGGTCTCGCTGGCATCGCCGGGTCGGATGACGGTCAGCCCGGGGATGGCGCGCAAGGCGGCCAGGTGTTCGACCGGCTGGTGGGTCGGTCCATCCTCCCCCACCCCGATGCTGTCGTGGGTGAAAATGTAAATCACTGGGATATGCGAAAGCGCTGCCAGACGGATCGCCCCCCGCATATAGTCCGAGAATACGAGGAAGGTCGCGCCGTATGGGATAAGTCCACCGTGGAGCGCCATGCCATTCAAAATGGCGCCCATGGCGTGTTCGCGTACACCAAAGTGGAAGTTCCGGCCGGCGCGCTGCTCCCGCTGGAAGGCTGGAAATCCATCCAGCCATGATTTATTGGATGGCGCCAGGTCTGCCGACCCGCCGACCAGTTCCGGGAGGGCGGCGGCGAGGGCATTCAAAGCCCTGCCGGAAGCCGCCCTGCTGGCCAGACCTCTTGCATCCGGGGGAAAAGCAGGCAACGCGGCGGCCCAGTCCTCTGGCAGCCGCCCGGCAACCCGCCGCTCGAATTCATCCGCCAGGCCGGGATGGGCGCGGCGGTAGCGCTCGAAGCGCTCCTGCCACCCTGCTTCAGCCTGTTCCCCTGTCTCCAGGGAAGCGTGGAAGAATTCCTGTACATCCGGAGGGATATGGAATTTCGGCTCCTGCGGCCAGCCCAGGACCTGTTTTGCAGCCGCCAGTTCGGCTTCCCCCAGAGGTTCGCCATGCGCAGCGGAAGTACCTTGCCTTGTCGGCGCGCCGAATCCGATGACCGTCCGGCAGGCGACCAGGGATGGGCGCGGGTCGGCCTTGGCAGCCCTAATGGCCGTGTCGACCGCTTCCACATCATTGCCATCCGCCACCTGCTGGACGTGCCAGCCATAGGCTGCGAACCGGTCGAGGCGGCGTTCGGTGAATGCCAGGTCGGTGGAACCGTCGATCGAGATGTGGTTGTCATCATATAGATAGATCAACTTCCCCAGTTGCAGATGTCCTGCCAGCGAGGCTGCCTCGGAGGCAATGCCTTCCATCAGGTCGCCGTCGGTCACGAGGCCGTAAGTGTAATGATCGACCAGTTCGAAACCGGGGCGGTTGAACTCGGCTGCCAGATGGGACTCGGCGATAGCCATGCCAACCCCGTTGGCGAAACCCTGACCGAGCGGCCCGGTGGTGGTTTCCACTCCGGGTGTCAGGCCGGCTTCGGGATGACCGGGCGTGCGGCTGCCCCACTGCCGGAAACGCTGCAGTTCGGCGAGCGGCAGGTCGTAACCGGTCAGGTGCAGCACGGAATACAGCAATGCCGAGCCGTGACCGCCAGACAGGATGAACCTGTCCCGCCCGGGCCAGTCGGGATGGGCCGGGTTGTGCCGCAGGTGGCGGGTCCAGATTGTGAAAACCAGGGCTGCCGCGCCCATCGGCAGGCCGGGATGGCCGGACCCGGCCTGCTGGACCATATCTGCTGAAAGCAGGCGCAGGGCGTTGATGGACTTTTCTTCCAGGGTGGTCTGGGGCATGATGCTTCCTCTCACAATAGCAGGGGTTATTTTACCATCGGAGGCGTCGCCGACCACTTGGCAGGATGGGAAGTTTTTGGAATATGAATACCATGACGGTCCGGCGGTCCACGCGGTATCCGATAAAAGAGTTGCATCCGGCAACCTTCTATGACATAATAGGACAGCATTCGAAGCCGGATCCCATTTACATGTAAGGAGCATCCATGAACAAATCCAAAGGCAGCATCAACAAAGGCGGCAGCGGACCCGTCCGGGGCAGTATCGGCGGACAACCTGCCAGGCCAGCCGGAACGCCTCGACCCGTCCCCCCGCCGAGGCCGGCATCAACGCCCCCGACCCGCGTACCAGGCCCAGCCCCGGTTCCCGGCGCGGGACTCCCGTCAGCGGACCTGGCGGCGCGTATCGACGCCCTCCAGTCCCAGGTCAACTATCTCCAGGACAGCGCCCGACTGAACCCGGTGCGGGACGCGGTGGAGGACCTCCAGACAACCGTCAACGGAATGAGCCAGCGGATCGCAAACCTGCGCCAGGCCGGTTACGTCTTCGAAAAGGAACTCGAGAGCCAGGCGTCGAATCTGGCTTCGCAGTGGGCAGCGCTCTATCCATCCATCCAACAGCAACTCACTGCACAATCGAATATGCTGCTGGGAAGCCTGCAAAATATCAACGCCCAGATGACGCAGTTGAACACGCTGCGCAACAATCCTGCCCTGGCGCAGACCACGATCAGCGCCCTGGAATCCAATATCGGTTCCGTCAAGAGCCAGGTATCGGCCGCCGAACGTTCGGTGCAGGGCACATACGACCAGTTCAATTCCCAGGTCGGGACAGCCTTGCAGCGTCTGGGCGCGATCGAAGCGATGCTCCAGGAATTTTCCAGGGCGACTTTCCAACTGCTGCCGACCGAAGGAGCCGTGATGGCCGTCAAGGCCGTGCTGGCGCTGAGCGGCAAGGAACAGAAAGGCGATCCGGAAGGGGCGCTCTTCCTGACGGACCAGCGCCTACTGTTCGAACAACGCGAAGAAGTTGTCACCAAGAAGGTTTTATTCGTTGCCACAGAAAAGGAATTGGTCCAGAAATTGCTGTGGGAATCGCCTGTTGCGCTGGTCGAGTCCATCAAGACCAGCAAACAGGGGGTGATGAAGAATGAAGACCATCTCGACCTGACGTTTGCCAGTGGTGCGCCAGCGCGCACGGTCCACTTCCATATCTGGCAGCCGTCCGAGGAATGGCAGGCGCTCATCAACCGCGCCAAGGGCAAGGAGTTCGACCTGGGCCGGGCGGTGGCAATCGACCAGTCGGTCGTGGACAAGGCAATGTCCGCCCCCAGCAAGTGCCCATCCTGCGGCGGGTTGATCACCCAGGTCGTCCTGCGCGGCATGGACAGCATTTCCTGTGAATACTGCGGGTTGGTGATCCGCCTGACCGAATCTGCCGCACCGGCGGCGATAGCCCCCGCCCGGGAACTCCCCTGGGGTACGACCACTGCCATCCTGGTGAACCTTGGCGGCCAGGCCTCGGCGGTGATGGCCAACGGGAAGTGCTCGGTGGCAGTCATCGACCAGGCCGCCTTCGACCAGAAACTGGGCGGCGACTCGGCGCTCCAGTTGCAGGTGCGTTCCATCCTGGCGCTAAAACTGGGTGATGTCCTGGCCCAGTCCGGCAGCGGGATCGCCAATGCCGATGCCCTGGGTGCGCGGGCAGTGGATATTGCCGGCGCCATCCAGGAGGCTGCAAACCCGGCCCTGGTGTCGATGGGGATCAAACTGACCCGGGTGGTCGTGGACGGGTTCATGGTCAACCCGGCCTGAGCGGTTTTTCTTACTGTGACCAGGTTCCTCGCGGAACCTGGTCGCCTCCATTCACAATTCGTCAGGCTGCCAGGGAACCAGGACGATCTCCCGGTCCCGGGAAATCAAGGAGCAGGTATGAGCGAGTACGTTTCCAGGCAATGTCCCAATTGCGGGGGGCAATTATCGGTCAGTTCCAATGCGCTCAGTCTCAAATGTGAACACTGCGGTGTCGAACACATGATCCGGCGCGAGGCCGGCGGCGTGGTACTCGAATCGTACGCCCGCTGCCCGGTCTGCAACCGCAATGATAAAGTAGAAAAAGTAACCGCCATCCTGCGCAGCCAGACCCATAGTTCGGAAGGGATCACCTTCCAAACCCAGACGGCGATGGTGCGGGTCGGGGAGACGACCATCCCGGTCACGCGCCAGGTACCCATCCCGGTGCGCACTTCGCAGATGTCCGAACTGGCGAAACACCTGACCCCACCCTCGAAACCGGCCGCTGGCGGCATGCCGGTGCAGGTCAGCGACAACCAGTCTCATGCAGCCCTCACATCGGGCATCCTGCTGGCGGTCCTGGGCGGCCTCTCCCTGCTAGCCTTGATCTGCCTGGTCGTCACTGCCATCGGCAGCAGCTACAGTTATGGGATCGACGATGGGACCATCACTGGTATGCTGTGTACAAGTCTGTTGTCTGCTGGCGCGATCGGAGGAAGCATCCTGCTCTTCGTCTTTTCCGTGCCGCGTGAGCGTAAGTCCAATGAGCAGAAGCGGGACACTGCAGCCCGCCAGAGGAAGGAACTGGCAGAGAAGTCCGGCAGTGGCCAGAAACGATGGCAGGGAGCCATGGAACGCTGGAACCGGTTGTACTATTGCAACCGCGACGATTGCGTCTTCCTGCCGGGAGAGAACACATCCGCCCCGATCGGAGCCATGCTGGACTATCTCTATCAGTAACAACTAGGAGGTATTTATGAAGGCAATCCAGTTCGAATCTGACACCTTTCCGACCTCCGCCGGGGATCTGACCCTGACCTTCATCGGCCATGGTAGCCTGATGTTGGACTTCAAAGGGAAAGTGATCCACATCGACCCCTATACCCGGATTGCCGATTACTCCCTCCTGCCTAAAGCGGATCTCATTTTTTTAACTCACGAACACAGTGATCATCTCGATCCGCGCGCCCTCGAACATATCCAGACCGGGGTCACCACCCTGGTTATGACCGAAGCCTGCGCCCGTCAACTGAAAGGCGGGATCGTGATGAAGAACGGGGAGACCCGTGTCGTGGATGGGATTCCTGTCGAAACCGTTCCGGCTTACAACCGGGTCCACCTGCGCGAAAACGGCCAGCCCTACCACCCCAAGGGGGAAGGGAATGGGTATATCCTGACCTTCGGCAAGACCCGCCTCTATATCGCTGGAGATACTGAAAACATCCCGGAGATGATGGATCTGAAGGATATCGACATCGCCTTCCTGCCAATGAACCTGCCCTACACCATGACCTCCCAAATGGCGGCCGAGGCTGCCCTGGGTTTCAAACCCAGGGCGCTCTACCCCTATCACTTCAGTAGTACGAAGACCGCCGATCTCGAGCGCCTGCTTGCAGGCAGCGGGATCGATGTCCGCATCCGGAAAATGGCCTGATCCGGATCAGTAATGCTCCTTCCAGGCCGGTACCGGCAGCGTGATCCTTCCCTCGGCCTCCGCTCCAATTGCCGTGACCTGCTCCGGATGCATTCCCACACAATAAGCCGTGTACGCCGCCGCCAGGGCATCCAATTGCTCGGCTGCATAGATGATCCCGGTTGGCAGGATGCCTTTCAACAACTTGTGGCGGGTGATCTCCTCGAAGAATTCCATCGGGTCTTTGATCCCCAAACCTTGCTGGTGCAGCGCCACCTGGCGCTGTAAACGCCCCTCCAGCGAAGGTTTCGACAGTAACGGTTGCCCGACCAGGGCGCAGAACGCAGCATGCGGGTGGGTCTCCACGAAAACGCGGTCCGCTCTGCGCGTGGAATTTGGCTTGTACCCCAACCCCTCCAACCGGCGATAGAGTATGAAACCCATCTGCACCCATGCGGGGCAGAGTTCGGCCCGGCCGGGTGTGCCTGCAATATTGATGCCTCGCCGGCGCAGGTCGTACTCCGCCTGGCGCATGTCCGCCCCGCGTAGATGCCCGGGCGTGAGGCTTTCTTTTTCCAGTTTTTTCCGCACCAGTCCCAGGTTCACCCGTTGCGGGGCATTGACCGCTGCGGTGGCTTTTGGTTGGCCGCCCAGGAATGCCAGCACATCGTCCAATTCGCCTTCACCCAATGCCAGCAGGTTGCCGCTGCCATCCAGCGCGGCATATGTGAAAGGGCTGCGTCCGCCAGAGGGGTCGATTCCGATGAAAACCTGGTCCGAGAAGAACATGGCATACCTGGGATGTGACGGTGTAAAATACGAATGTGGTAAACTGCGCCTACGCCTCTAGTGTAGACGAAAAAGGAAAACAATGCAACTACGGACAAGAACCAAGATCCTACCCATCGTGCTCCTGGCAGCCGGACTGGCTTGGATCTTCCTCAGCGCCGACCGCAGCGGGACCCTGGCTGGCGGTCGACCTCCCGCCCCGCAGGAAGGGTTCCCGGCCCCGGATTTCACCCTGGCAACGACGACCGGGCGGGAAGTGACACTTTCGGAATTGCGAGGCCAGGTGGCGCTGGTGAACTTCTGGGCCACCTGGTGCCCGCCCTGCCGGAGCGAGATGGCTGCCATCCAGGAAGTGTACGACCGCTACATGGAGCGGGGTTTCGTGGTCCTGGCAGTCAACGCCACACGGCAGGACACCCTGTCCAGCATTGCCCCATTCACCGATGAATTCGGCTTGACCTTCCCGATCCCGCTCGATGTGAGCGGCGCTGTGGAGCGGTTGTACGAGGTAAAATCCCTGCCGACCAGTTTTTTCATCGATGCTGCAGGGGTTATCCGGGAGGTCGTGATCGGGGGGCCGATGTCAGAAGCCCTGCTGCAATCCATCGTAGAAGGGCTGCTGGAGTAAAGTCATGCCCGCCGACCTGCAGAATTTCTTCGCCCCTCCCCGTCACCTGGTCTTCGTCATCCTTGCCCTCTGGCTGGGACAAATCCTTGCCAATCGCTCCTGCGGCAAGCGCGGGGTTCCTGCCGGCCAATTGGAAAACCTGGTGATGGCGTCTTTGTTGGCCGGCATCCTGGGCGGGAGACTGACCTACGCCCTCCTGCACCTCGAAGCCTTCCTCGCCGATCCCCTCGGTCTCGTCTCGCTCAACCTGGAATTATTCTCCCCCTGGGGTGGCCTGGCATGCGGTTTCCTGGTGGGGTGGATATTTTCATCCCGCAAATCCCTCCCACCCTGGGACATACTCGACTCCCTGACCCCGTTCCTGGCCGTGCTGGCCATCGGGGTGGGTCTTTCACACCTGGCAAGCGGCCTGGCTTTCGGAGCGCCGACATCCCTGCCCTGGGGGATCGAACAGTGGGGGACCATCCGCCACCCCAGCCAGGCTTACGAAACCCTGGCAGCAGCCTCCGTGCTGGCATTGTTCTGGCGACAATTCGCCCGGACGGAACGCCCAGGCCTGCTCTTCCTCCGGTTCGCCGCCTGGACCTGTGGCCTGTCCCTGTTCCTGGCTGCCTTCCGCGGCGACAGCGCCCTGCTTCAGTCCGGCTTGCGCCTGGAACAGATTGCAGCCTGGGCAGGCCTGGTATTATCCATGTTGGGAATTCACCTGCGCGCCGCGAACAAACCGGTCGAAGGCAGAGGACGACACGATGCGTAAAATGGACTGTATATTTATCAAGGACCTGGAAATAACCTGCATTCTCGGAGTCTATGAACACGAAAGGCTCCAGCCACGCCGGGCGCTGGTGAGCATCCACCTTTTTACGGATACCCGACCGGCTTCCAGAAGTGACGACTTCACCGACTGTGTGGACTATGACAGCCTGGCGCAGGAGGTTCGAGCATTGGCGGTAACTGCCAGGCGGTTTACAGTCGAAGCCCTGGCTGGCGATATCGCCCGCCTGTGCCTGGAAAAATCCGCTGTCCGACAGGTGGAAGTGGAGGTGGGTAAACCCGGCGCGGTACCGGGCGCAGGTCTGGTGGGAGTGAAGATCCGCCGAAAAAAGTGAGCCTTCTCACCGGCTTCCCTGAAACCTAGATTTGCAGATGCGATGCGCCGCGCGAGATGTTGTCCAGGAATTCCTGGCGGGTCGCCAGGTTGGAGCGGAACGCGCCATGCATGGCGGAGGTGGTCATGCGGGCGTTGTGCTTCCGGACGCCGCGCATCATCATGCACAAATGCAGCGCTTCGACCACCACGGCCACACCTTGCGGGTTGAGCAGGTCCCGGATGAAATCGGCCACCTGGCGGGTCATCCGCTCCTGTACCTGCAGGCGACGGGCATACATATCCACGATGCGGGGGACCTTGGATAATCCGACCACCTTACCGTCCGGGATGTAGGCCACGTGGACGCGGCCGATGAACGGCAGCATATGGTGCTCGCACAGGCTGTAAAACTCGATATCACGGACGATCACCATTTCATCATAGGTAACCTGGAAGAGGGCGTCATTGACGATGGATTCGGCATCCTGGTTGTATCCGGAGAGCAATTCAGCGTACATGCGCGTCACCCGCTGAGGGGTCCGTTTCAAGCCTTCCCGCCCTGGATTTTCACCGAAGGCGGTCAGTAACTTCAATACCGCTTCCTGGACGCCCTCGGCGTCGATCCTGCTGTGCAAGATGGCTTCCGGGGTCAGGTCATCATCGAAATCTACGGTTTCCATATCAAATCCAGAATTTGAAGCCCGGCAGGGCTGCTGCCGGGCTTCGTGAAATCCCGTCAGGTCTAGCCGACCCTGGGTTCAATCAGGCCATAGGCGCCATCCCGCCGGCGATACAGGACGTTGATGGCATTGGCCTCGACATTGAAGAATATGAAGAAATTATCATGCGCCAGCAGTTTCATCTGCTCCAGCGCTTCCAATTCCGTCATCGGCAGCATCTCGAAGGTCTTGCGCCGGGCTATGATTGGTTCGACGGCAGTCCCGCTTTCCTCCGGGGAGACCTCCGCCACTTCCGAGGCCGAGCGGCCATCGCCGCGACCACGCCCACGTTTCCCTTTATATCGCTCGATCTGGCGCTGCATCTTATCGATGGCGTTATCGAAGGCGGCGAAGACATCATCAGCGCGCTCTTCTGTCCGGAGAAGGAAACGGCGGCCACGCACTGTAATTTGCGCCACCTGGCGGTCCATCGCGCTGCGGGCGGACTTGACGAACGCCAGTTCCACCCTGGCTTCATCGATGTCAGCCAGGAAACGGTCCAGTCTGCCCATTTTTTTATTCACGTAATCCCGGATCCGTTCAGTAATCTCCAGGTTTCGACCAATCACTTCCACTTTCACAGCCATAGGTTCCTCCTTTCGAATACAGGATATGATCAGACAACATGCAGACCATGCCTGGGCAGGGCCCTGGCAATGGTCAACGCATACACGCAGGATGCGCCTGCCACCAGCAAGGCAGACGCGCCGGATGCCAGTGTCGAACCGGTCGTGGCGACATCGTCCACCAGTAGAATCGACCTGCCCTCCACCCGGTCACGCCTGGCTTTGAAGGCATCGCTCATGTTCTCCTGGCGCTCGACCGCCGTCAAACCGACCTGGGAGCGGGTCTCCCTTGCCCGACGCAATGCTTCCGGCGCGAATTTCCATTTCGCCATGGACGCCAGCGGTTGTGCGACCAACGCCACCTGGTTGTATCCACGTTCCCTCCAGCGACGCTCACCCAGGGGGATGGGAACCACGAGGTCCACCTGCCAGCCAGTGGCGAGGGCATACCCAGTCAATGGCCGGGCAATCGCCTGCCCGAGGGCAATGTTCCGCCGGTACTTCAAACGGTGGAGCACAGACCGGATGGAGCCTTCGAATACCACCCATGATCGCAATTCTCGATATGGAGGCCTGTGGCTGCGGCAATTGGGACACAACCCGGCTTTCTCTTGCGGCAATCCACAAACCTCGCAATATGGATGGGGTATGGGCATAATCGTCCGGTGGCAATCTTCGCACCAAAGAGCGCCTGGCCGGTTGCATCCCGCACAGACAGGCGGGAACAACAAATCCAGCCCACCCCAGATCAGTCGATACAGCCCGTATGGCAATGGCAAGGGATATCCTTGTGCTAGCGGAACCCTCTGAAGGCATCTATTAACCGGAACGCCGCCGGAGTCATCAACACGATCAACAGGGATGGGAAAATAAAGATGCCCAGGGGGATGACCATCTTAACCGGCGCTTTATGGGCTTCCTCTTCCGCCCGTTGGCGGCGTTTCATCCGCATCTGGTCGGATTGGATGCGAAGCACCTTGGCCATGCTGACACCCAATTGTTCGCTTTGGATCACCGCTGCAATGAAACTCGTCATTTCGGGGATCCCGATCCGGTCGGCCATGTCCCGTAATGCCTCCCGCCGTAATTTTCCCAACTGGATCTCACGGATGGCGCGGCCAAATGACAGCGCCAGTTCGTTCTCCCATTTCTCAGTGACCTTGGAAATCGCCGCATCCAACCCCAGGCCGGCTTCGACGCAAATCGTCAACAGGTCGAGGGCGTCGGGCATCGCCTTGCGAATCTCCCTCTGCCTCCGGTCGATCCGGCTCTTCAAGAGTAATTGCGGCAGGAAAAAACCGAGGATGGTGAAACCCATTATGACCAGGAATTCACGGCTGGCTGTCCAAGTGCTCGAAAAAGCAAAGATAAAAGCCAATAACCCCCCCAATGCGGCCGCTCCAACAAAACGGAATGCCAGGAAGGCCGGCGCGTCGATGCGCCCCGGATTCCCAGCCAATTCGAGCCTCCGGGTGGTGGACTCCAACACATGCTGCGGTGTGAACCGGCTGGAGAGTTCTCCCAGGCGCCTGATAATGGGAAATACGACCCGTTCATTGAACGGTTGGGATAGTTCGATCTCCTCCAGGGTGACCGGTTCGCCCCGCTGGCTGAATTCAGCGAGACGCGCCGCCAACGGGTCCTCACCAGTATCCTGTTTACGCGCCCCTACCACGATCAGGATGATCGCTCCGACCAACAACAAGCCGACGATGATAATAATGGCGTTTGTCATGGTTACACCTCGATATTTGCTATGCGGGTCATGACGAAATAACCAATCCCGATCAGGGATGCAGAACAGCCCA
>VGNO01000030.1 GCA_016865985.1 Chloroflexota bacterium
AGATGTCCGGTAACGCAGGCGCGGGCGTCAAGGCGGGAGGCGCGGGCGGCGTTGTGGGCGCGCTGCACCCGGCCAGGAACGCGAAGCATAGGACAACCGTAATCGAATGCAGGTTCATGGATTCCTCCTGCCATCATTGTACCGGAAAGTGGGTAAAATGGATGCATGCCCTACGAAGAACTCCCCCACACCGCAGATTGGTCGATCCGCGTCGAGGCCCGCGACCTGGCGGGGCTGTTCGTCGAAGCCGCGCTTGCCATGAACGACCTGGCCGGGGCGCAATTGGGGTCGGCCCAACGGCGTGAGACCGTTTTCGAGACCGCCGCGCAGGACGCTGAAAGCCTGCTGGTGGCCTTCCTCTCGGAACTGGTCTACTACGCCGAGAACGAACGGACAGCCTTCGACCGGTTCCAGGCGCGGGTCGACCGGCAGCAGGGCGGCTGGACCCTTTCCGCCCGCATGAGCGGCGCGCCGCTCGCCAGCCTGGGCAAGGCGATCAAGGCAGTCACCTTCCACGACCTCAAGATCCGCCCCTCGCCGCAGGGATATTCGGTCGTCATTGTTTTCGACGTTTAGGAGAATGCCCATGATCCGCATCCAGGATTTGACCCACATCAGCGATACCGAATGGGAGATCCCCCAGTCCTTCCGCCCGGACATGCGCGTCCCGGTGCGCATTTTCGCCACCCGCGAACTGCTGGAGCAGGTGATGCAGGATAAATCTCTCGAACAGGCGGTCAACTCGGCCACCTTGCCGGGCCTGGTTGGCAGGGCGCTGGTGATGCCCGACATGCACCAGGGCTACGGCTTCCCCATCGGCGGCGTGGCCGCCACCGTCTTCCCGCAGGGCGTGGTCTCGCCTGGGGGGATCGGCTACGACATCAACTGCGGCGTGCGCCTGCTGGCCTCCGGGGTGGAACTGGACGCCGCCCGGCCCCACCTGGATGAACTCGCCACCCGCCTCGACCAGGCCTGCCCCAGCGGGGTCGGGACCGAGGGCGTGGTGCGGCTGACCGTCCCGGAACTGGAGCGCCTCCTGCGGGAGGGGTCGCGTTGGGCGCTCAGGAACGGCTACGGCGCTGAACGCGACCTGCTCCGCACCGAGGAAGGCGGCTGCCTGGAAGGCGCTGATCCGGGCAAGGTCAGCGAACGCGCCAAGGGACGCGGCTGCCAGCAGATCGGTTCGGTGGGGGCCGGGAACCACTTCGTGGAGGTGGATGTGGTGGAAACCATCTTCGATCCGGGGGCGGCCCGGGCGATGGACCTGCGGGAAGGCTGCCTGGCGCTCCAGATCCACTGCGGCTCGCGCGGCCTAGGCCACCAGGTCTGCACCGACTACGTCCAGTCGTTCCAGGCGGCGGTGCAGCGGTACGGCATCCAACTGCCGGACCGGGAACTGGTCTGCGCTCCGATGGACAGCCCGGAGGGAGCGGCTTACCTGGGCGCGATGCGCGCCGCCGCCAACTTCGCCTTCGCCAACCGCCAGGTCCTGGCGCATTCCGCCCGCGGCGCCTTCGAGCAGACCTTCGCCGGAATCGTCAAGGACTGGCGCCTGACCCAGGTCTATGATATCGCCCATAACATGGGCAAACTGGAGACCCATACCATCGATGGCGAACGGTTGAAGGTCTGCGTTCACCGCAAGGGGGCGACCCGCGCCTTCGGTCCCGGCGCGCCCGGACTGCCTCCCGAATATGAGGCAATCGGGCAGCCGGTGTTGGTCCCCGGCAGCATGGGGACCGCCTCCTGGGTGCTGGTTGGGACGGAAGAAAGCATGGCGCGCACCTTTGGCTCCACCTGCCACGGCGCCGGGCGTACGATGAGCCGCGCCAGGGCCAAGCACGAAGTGCGCGGCGATGCGCTCCGCCAGGAATTGGAAGGCCGCGGCATCCGGGTGCGCGCCGGCAGCATGGCTGGCCTGGCCGAGGAAGCGCCCCAGGCTTACAAGGATGTGGACAGGGTGGTGGAGACCGTCTGCCGGGCCGGGATCGTCGGGAAGGTGGCGCGGCTGCGGCCGGTGGCGGTGGTTAAGGGCTGATCATCGCGAAACGATGGAACTTTATGGCAGCGGCGAGCGTCTCTAAAAGAAAAAGGAAAAAGGAGAAATAAAATGTTCAGACGCATATTCGGATTATTACTCGTCCTAGTTTTACTATCCGCCTGCGCCGGTGCATCTGGGGATGATCCCGTGACAAATGCGCCTGACAGCCCTCCCGCAGGCAGCGCGCCCGTCGACGACAATCCCTACGCGCCCCAACCGGGGGATGAGGGTCTCCTGAAAGATGTCATCTACCTGGATGCGGCAGGCCTGCTGTTCCTTGAAAGTTACCCGGTCCAGGTGCGGTTGTCATTGACTGGAAACCTGCCCACTCCGTGTCACAGCCTGCGGATCGTAGTAGTGCAACCCGACAGCGATAACAAGATCGCTATCAATGCCTATTCGGTAGCCAACCCGGATGCAATCTGCATCCAGATGCTGCAGCCGTTCAGTGTCACAATCGCACTGGGAAGTTTCGCCACAGGGCATTACACAGTCTGGGTCAACGACGAAGAGGTCGCCGAGTTCGATGCCTGATACCCGAAGTAAGAATGAAACGAGCGCGGAACAATGGCATCCGCGCTCGTTTTGATTCCATAGGTCGTGTGTCTTATCCGATCGCAGGGTTCGGGAGGCTGATGGCTGCAAAGTGCGCCCCGGTCAGTTCGACCAGCGCTGTCAACGGCAGGCGGATGTTGAGTCCCCGCCGGCCGCCGGAGATATACACCTGCTCGAAAAGGCGGGCGTTTTCATCCACCAGCGCCTGGAAACCTTTATGGGTCAATGCCAACGGAGAAATACCACACGCCTGCAGACCAGTCAATCCTTCCGCTTCGCGTTCGGTCGGGAGGAACACCTTCCTGGCCCCAATAGATTTCGCCACCGCTTTCAAGTCAACCTGGCAGGGACCGGGTATGACCGCCAGGAGCGGTTTCCCTTTTTCACGCACCACCACGATGGTTTTGAAAACCTGTCCCGCAGGGACTCCCAGAAGCCGGGCGGTCTCCAACGCGCCGACTTTCTCCGGCGGCAGTTCGAAGGCTTGGAAGGCCACCTTCTTCGAGACCAGCAGGCGGGTTACATTATTCGCGACCAGGGTCATGAAAACTCCTCGGGAGCGCTTAATTTAGTGGGCTTCTTCGGTTTCATAGTCCTCCCCATTCGTGTTGTTGACCGCTTGTAGTAACAATTCACCACGGAGACCCGGAGTTCACGGAGATTCAGAGAGTAATTTCTCTGTGTTCTCGGCGTCTCCGTGGTGGACACACTTGAACAACACGAAACAGGGAGAGTACCCGGTTTTTTTACCGCAGGGTACGCAACCCCCGCAGTTCGGGGGCGGGCGAGCGCAGAGAAATCCTTTGTTGTTTCTCCGCGGACTCCGCGCTCTCTGCGGTTAGAAAGTAAGCCCATCATTTTAGACGCTCCCAGATCCTCCATATTGGGCAGGGCGCGTTGCAGGCGTGCTATACTTGGCGCAACCGTAATTCTACCCGAAACAGGGATGACCGATGACAGTTACCGGTAAGCAGAGAAAGATCATTAAATCCATTGCCTGGCTGCTACCGGCAGTTCTGGTTGCCGGCCTGGCCTGGTCTTTTGCGACCGAGAGCCTGCCGGTTCACCTCGCCCGGCGCGACTACGGCGCGGCGCTGCTTGCAACCCTCGCCTTCCTGTTGATGGTCGCCGCCACCGGCTTGATCGTAACCGGCGGGATCGTTTTCCTGCGCGATACGGCGCGCCTCTTCGGCCGGAACAAGCGATTCCGGCAGGATGTCCGTATCGTCCAAACCAGGGAACTGCCTGCCGACACCCCTCCCGGTCGGACCGTTCTCCAGGCACGGCGTGACAACCTGCGCCTCCTGTGCCAGGCATGGAAGGCCGGTTTCCTGTGGATCGCGTCCGGTTTCGCCCTGATGTATGTCGCCGGATTCTTGCTGCACCTGGCAGAGGCAACCCAGGCCTGAAAGGATCGCCCTGAAAACCGTCACCCCGCTCACCCTCAAAGCATTGCTGGAACTGCTCCCGGAGACATACACGCCGGCCGACCGGGACCTGGTGCAGCACGCCTACCGGGTGGCCGAGAAGGCGCACGCCGGCCAGAAACGCGTCTCGGGAGAACCTTATCTCAACCACTGCCTGGCTGTCGCCTCGATCCTGACCGAATACCGCATGCCGGCAGATGTGATCGCGGCCGCCCTGCTCCACGATACGGTCGAAGACACCGGGATTGCGTACGAGGCGCTGCTCGGGGAATTCGGCGAAGGGATCGCCAACCTGGTCCACAGCGTCACCAAGTTGACCCACCTACCGCGCGTCTCACGCGGCGGCGAGGAGTCCCCGCTGGCGGAGGAGGAAGTGACCGCCGGTTACGGACTCGAACCGGAGCAACTCCGCAACCGCAAGCGCGCCCTTTCCATCGAAACCCTGCGCAAGACCTTTCTCGCCATGGGCGACGATGTGCGGGTGGTACTGATCAAACTCGCCGACCGCCTGCACAACATGCGCACCCTGGGGGCCTTCAAGGACAGCAAACGCCGCCGCATCGCCCAGGAAACGATGGACATCTTCGCCCCGCTTGCCAACCGGCTGGGGATGTGGCAGATCAAATGGGAACTGGAAGACCTGGCCTTCCGCTACATCAACCCCGATAAATACAAGGAGATCGCCTCCCGGCTGGACGAGCGGCGGGAGACGCGCGAGTCCCAGATGCAGCAGATCGTCGAGCGGCTCGAACGCCTGCTGCGGGATACCGGCTTGAAGGCCGAGATCTATGGCCGGCCGAAACACATCTACTCGATCTACAAAAAAATGACCGAGAAGGGCAAGCCCTTCGACCTGGTGCGCGATATCCGCGCCGTCCGGCTCATTGTCCCGGATGTGCCCGCCTGTTACGCCGCCCTGGGAGTGATCCACACCCACTGGCGTCCAATCCCGAACGAGTTCGACGATTACATCGCCGCCCCCAAGGACAACTTCTACCAGTCCCTGCACACGGCGGTCATCTACGACGACGGTAAGCCGGTCGAGGTCCAGATCCGCACGCCGGGCATGGACGAGAACGCCGAGTTCGGCATCGCCGCCCACTGGCGCTACAAGGAAGGCGGCCAGCGTGACAAATACGATGAGCGCATCAACTGGCTGCGGAAACTGATGGAATGGCGCACAGATGTGGACGACGCCCAGGAGTTCGTCGACACCATGAAGACCGATGTCTTCAAGGACCGGGTCTACATCTTCACCCCGCGCGGCGACATCATCGACATGCCTGCAGGTTCCACCCCGGTGGACTTTGCCTACCATGTCCATACCGATATCGGCAACCGCTGCCGCGGCGCCAAGGTCAACGGCAAACTCATGCCGCTCGACTATGAATTGAAGACCGGCGAACAGGTCGAGATCCTGACCACCAAGCAAGGCGGCCCCAGCCGTGACTGGTTGAACACCAGCCTGGGACTGGTGCGCACCCAGCGCGCCCGTTCCAAGATCAAGGCCTGGTTCAAGCGCCAGAACCGTGAAAAGAACCTGGCGGAAGGCCGCAGCCTGCTGGAACGCGAGATCCAGCGCCTCGGCCTGCCGCAGGTGGACGACCAGGGGATCGAGAAACTGGCCCAGGGTTTCGACCGTAGAGCCGACGAACTGTACGTTGCCCTCGGCTGCGGCGACCTGCACCTGGGGCGGGTCATCAACCGCCTGCTGGAAGCCAAGCAATCCGACGAGATGCTGGTGGTCGTCCCGCCGACAAGTGAACCGGTCTCGACTGACGCCGTGGATGTCCTCGGCGTGAAGGACTTGCTCACCAACTTCGCCCGTTGCTGCAACCCGACCCCCGGGGACGAGATCATCGGCTTCATCACACGCGGCCGCGGCGTGTCCATCCACCGCCAGGACTGTCCCAATATCCTGCGCAACCACGACCGGGAACGGCTGGTCAAGGTCACCTGGGGTGAAAAAGTACGCACCTACCCGGTTCCAATCCGCATCTCGGCTTTCGACCGCCAGGGCTTGATGGGCGATGTCTCCACCCTGCTGAACACAGAAGGCATCAACATCCTGAACGTCGAAGTGGATGTTTCAAAAAACCTGGCAGAACTCCGATTAACGGTCGAAGTGCGCGACATCGCCCAATTGAGCCGCATCCTGACCCGCATCGAGAACCTGCCCAACGTGCTCGAAGCGCAGCGCGTCCGCGCCGGTTGACCCGGCAGGGGTGGTATAATGTCGCCGCCCGGGACAGGCCCACCTACCTGCCGGACGGCAACCATGTTGAGCGTCACCGAAGCCCGCCAGCGCATCCTGAGCCATTTTTCCCCACTCGCAAGCGAATCCATCCCGCTGGGTGGCGCTTCCGGCCGCACCCTGGCGGTGGCTATTACCTCAGGCGATGACCATCCAACCTTCGATAATTCATCGGTGGATGGTTTCGCCCTCTCGTCTGCGGACACCGTCCCCGGTGGCGGGGCAACCCTCAGCGTGGTCGCCGATATCCAGGCCGGCCGCGCGCCGGGGCTTACCCTGTTCCCGGGGCAGGCGGCGCGCATCATGACCGGCGCGCCACTCCCCGCCGGCGCAGACGCGGCGATCATGGTCGAGGAGACGGATTATGATTTCCGCGACCGGCAAGCGCCCCTGCCTGCCAGGGTGGCCATCCGCAGGCCAGTCGCGCCGGGTGAAAACATCCGGCGGCGCGGCAGTGACATCCGCGCCGGGCAGACATTGCTGGCAAGCGGCCACCTGCTCCGGGTCCAGGACCTGGGCTTGCTGGCGATGCTCGGAATGGCCGAGGTTTGCGTCCACCGGATGCCGCGCCTGGCGCTGTTCTCGAACGGCGACGAACTCGTCCCGCCCAATGGCCGGACGCTCCCGCCTGGAAAGGCGCGGGATATCAATTCCCTGACTCTCGAAAACCTGGCCCGGCTGGCCGGGGCGCAAGTCTCCGCGCTGGGGATCGCGCCGGACACCCTGCCCGGAGTGGAAGCCTTCCTGGAACGCGCTGCCTCCCTGGAACCAGACTTCATCCTGGCCTCCGCCGGGGTCAGCGTGGGGGCGTTCGATCACGTCCGGCAGGCGCTCGAAACGAGCGGAGAACTCGATTTCTGGCGGGTGGATATGCGCCCAGGCAAACCGCTGGCATTTGGGCAATACCGGGGCATCCCATTCTTCGGCCTGCCTGGGAACCCGGTCTCCGCCTTCATCGGATTCGAGGTCTTCGTCCGCCCGGCGCTGGAATGCCTCAGCGGGAGGGATGCCAAAGCGCGGACCAGGCTGCGGGTGCGCCTGACCGAAAACGTTGAATCGGATGGACGCGAATCCTACCTGCGGGCGGTCGTTACTGAAGTGGACGGAGTCTTAACCGCCCGCCTGACCGGCAACCAGGGTTCCGGGAACATCCTGTCATTGGCGCAGGCAAATGCTTTACTGATTGTGCCCTCTGGGGTAAAATCGCTGCCTGCAAGCGCAGAAGCGGATGTCTGGATGTTGGAGTCATGAACAAAAAACTCTCCCTTCTCACGATCCTGTTGGCTCTCCTGGGCGCGCTCGACGCCCTTTACCTTTTCGTGTATAAAATTTCCTCCAACGATAAAATGTGCCTTGGCAGCGGGGATTGCGCCACGGTGAACTACAGCCGTTACTCCGAGATCGCCGGCATCCCGGTCGCCCTGCTCGGCCTGCTGGCCTACCTGACGATAATCATCCTGCTGTCCCTCGCCTTGCGAAAACCGGCCCTGGCCGGCGCTATCAACCTGTTGGTATTCAGCCTCGGCCTGGCAGGGTTGGTCTTTTCGGTTTACCTGACCTACATCGAGTTGGCTGTAATCGACGCCGTTTGTCCTTTCTGTGTCATCTCGGCCGTCCTGATAACCCTGATCTTCATCCTGTCGGTCATCCAGATTCTCAAAACCCCCGCCCATTAGGAGGATTTCATGCCCCGCATCCGTTGCCATTACACCGACTGTGTTTTCCTCGATGATGGCTATTGTTCTGCAGCGCAGGTTGAATTCGACTCGGACACCGGCTGCGGAACCTATTCTCCGAACGAGGAAGCCGCCTCGGGAGATTGGGAAGAGGAGGAAGAGATGGAGGAATGGGACGAGGAACTGGACGACGAGGATGAAGATTCCTGGCTGGATGAAGAAGAGGACGAATTCTAGCGGGCGCCTTACTGGAGACCTAACGGGACGGCTGGCAGCCGTCCCGTTTTCATTCCCGGATAACCAACGCTACTCGGCCAGGGTGTAGAGCAGGATGCCTGCCGCCACTGCCAGGTTGAGCGACGTACAACGGCCGCCCATCGGCAGGCTCACCACCTGGTCGCAGGCTGCCAACTGCCCGACGGTCAGACCCTTCTGTTCGCTGCCCAGCACGAGGATCGTCCGCTCCCTTGCGCCTGCCACCTGGCGATGGTGCATCCCGCTGTGGGCGGTCGAGCCGAGCAGGCGGAACCTTTCCGCCCTGGCCCAGGCTGTGAAATCTGCGAATGATGCCCGGATGACCGGTATCCAGAATATGGCGCCCATGCTGGCCCGCACCGCGGTCGGGTGGTGTGGTTCCACTCCGCCGTCGAGCAGGAAAAGACCGCCGGCGCCTACTGCATCCAGGGTGCGCAGGACCGTGCCGACATTACCGGGGTCCTGCGGGGAGACCAGCGCCGCCCCCCAGCGGAAGGCATTCCGGTCGAAATCATCCAGCGTCGATTGTCGCTGGCGCAGGATGGCAATGATGCCCTGGGGGTTCTCCTTGCCGGAAATGCTCTCGAAAACCCCGCCTGTGACGGCCTGGCAGCGCCGACCATCCCTCTGCGCCTCGCCAAGCAGCCGCGAGACAAAGTCACCCTCAAGCAGGTCGGGCGCATAGAGGACCTGCTCCACCTCCCAACCGGCTGCCAGCGCCTCACCGACATGGTGAATACCTTCAACCAGGAATAAACCGGTTTCCTCCCGCCCTTTCTTCTGGCGCAAGGCGCGGGCAAGTTTTATGGCCGGGTTGGCGCTGCTGGTGATGATATCGGTCATCCCCCGATTTTACACTACTCCGGGTGGTCGGGTATAATGGCGGCGAGGGACACCCCCGGCGAACCCATCGCCAACCCGCCACTGTAGGCGGCCAATTCCAGACGCTTTTGAGAAACCATAGGACAATCCAGACATGCATAGTCTATCGTTAGTCGCCTCGCGTTATTACCGGTATGCGCTTTGGCTTGGAATACTGACCATCTGCTACAACCTGCTCGAGGGACTGGTCTCCATTTTCTTTGGCCTCTCAGACGAATCTCTGACCCTCTTCGGCTTCGGCGTGGACTCGTTCATCGAGGTCGTTTCCGGGCTTGGGATCGTCGCCATGGCGCTGCGCATCCGGAAGTACCCGGATACCCCACGCTCCCAATTCGAACGGACGGCGTTGCGCATCACCGGGACGAGTTTCTATATCCTGTGTGCCGGCCTGGCCGTCTCGGCCATCTACAACCTTCTCACCGGACATAAACCCGATACCACACTGGCCGGGATCGTCATCTCGCTCGTTTCCATCGCCATGATGTGGGCGCTGGTGGCAGCAAAGCGCAAGGTCGGCTTGGCGCTCGCTTCAGCCCCCATCTTGGCCGACGCCAATTGCACCCTGGTCTGCATCTACATGTCCCTGGTTTTGCTGGCCTCCAGCCTGGTATATGAACTGACCGGGTTTGCCTTCCTCGACTCCCTCGGCGCGCTTGGCCTGATCTATTTCTCTTTTACAGAAGGGCGCGAATCCTTCGAAAAAGCCAGGGGGATGGAATGTGGTTGCGAGGAAAACAGGTAAAGGCGGCATACAGGTCGGGCAATCCGTGCCCGCGGCTTTCGCCCGGAGTGTCCGGACCGATGGGCTTCCTTTCTAACCGCAGAGAGCGCGGAGCTCGCGGAGAAAAACAAAGGGTATCTCTGCTCTCGTCCGCCCCCGAACTGCGGGGGTTGCGCACTCTGCGGTATAACCCCCGGGAAAGCCCACTAAATTATGCACTCTCCTTTCACCCAGGCAAAAACAGGATTCCGTGCCTGTGTTACAATTCCCTCCATGAAACGTCTCCCTCTTTGGCTCCCAGTGGCGCTCGTGCTCCTGCTGGCTGGTTGCAAGGGCACAGCCTCCGCCCGCCCGGTTGTAATCTTCGAGAACGGGCAGGCCGTGACGGTCGAGACCGGCGGCCAGAGTCCCGCTGCGGCGCTGGCGGAGGCCGGATTGAGCCTGGGCAATACTGATCGCATTTTCCACCTGGGGCAGGAACTCCACCCCGACCAGGCCATCCCCGGAAATGGGACCCCCGTTCTAGTGATCCGGCGCGCCGTCGAACTGACCGTCCGCCCGTCATCCGGGGAGCCCTACACACTCCTGTCCTCGGCTGACACCATCGGGCAGGCGCTGGCCGACGCCGGGATCGAATTGTATGCCATCGACCGCATCGACCCGCCCCCGGAAACGCCTCTCAGCGGCGGGATGCAGGTCACGTTCCAGCCTTCGCAGCCGCTCACAATAGCGGCTGCCGGTCGTACAGTCCAGGTCCGCTCCGCCGCGGGATCGGTCGGGCAGGCATTGGCCGAGGCCGGCTTCCCACTCACCGGGCTCGATTACAGCCTGCCGCCCGAATCCGCTTCGCTCCCCGCCGATGGCCGACTGAACCTGGTGCGCGTCCAGGAATCCGTCCTGCTGACCCACAAGATCCTGACCTACGTCGAACGCTACGAAGCCACCGCCGACCTCGAACTCGACCAGCAGGCCGCCCTGCAAGTCGGGCACGACGGGCTGGCGGTCTGGCGCGAAAGGGTGCGCTTCGAGAATGGGGCGCAAGTCGCTACCCGGAATGAAGGCGAGATCATCATCCGCCCGGCGCAGGACGAAGTGATCGGGTACGGCACGCGGATCGTCATCCGCACCCTGGAAACACCGGACGGCGTGATCGAATACTGGCGAACCCGTTATGTCTACGCCACAGCCTACTCGCCCTGCAACAGCGGCGTGCCGGGTTCCTGTTACTATTACACTTCCACCCGCAAGAAGGTCGCCAAAGGCGTCATCGCAGTCATCCGTTCCTGGTTCTACTACATGCGTGGACAGCCGGTCTATGTGCCTGATTACGGTTTCGCCACCATCGAAGACGTGGGCGCCGGTTTCGCCGACAAGGATTGGATCGACCTGGGGTACAGCGAGTCGCAATGGTCGGACGACCTATTCTCCTACAACACCACGCTGTACTTTTTGACGCCGGCACCCGAAAGCATCCTCTATATCCTTCCCTGACATGCAGCCTGCCGCGCCCCCGCCATTGAACGTCCCGGCCCTGCTCCGGCGGTACAACTTGCGTCCCAGCAGGGGCCTCGGCCAGAATTTCCTTCGGGATGAAAAAACGCTCCAGCAAATCGTGCGCTTCGCAGGTATAAGCAGTGGGGATGCCGTGCTCGAGGTTGGTCCCGGGCTGGGAAGCCTGACCCGTTACCTTGCCCTCGCCGCCCGGACGGTGACGGCTGTCGAACTGGACCGGGGGCTCTTCCCGGCGCTGGAGGCGACACTTGCGCCTTATCACAATGTGCGCCTGGTCGAAGGGGATATCCTCGAATTAATACCCGCCTCCCTTGTGGACGGCGCCGCCTACCTGGTTGTGGCCAACATTCCCTATTACATTACATCCGCCATCCTGCGCCACTTGCTGGAGAGCGAACCGCGCCCGCGCCGCATTACCTTGACCGTCCAGGCCGAAGTGGCAGATCGAATTTGCGCCGTTCCCGGCGACCTGAGCCTGCTGGCGCTCGGTGTGCAGGTATACGGAAAACCTGAGGCGCTGATGCACATCCCGGCCGGCTCGTTCTTCCCGCCGCCGAAAGTGGATTCTGCTCTCGTTGGGATCGAAATCCACCCGCAACCGCTCATCCTGGCTTCACAGATGAAAGCTTTCTTCCACCTCGCAAGGGCCGGTTTCGGGCAGAAACGCAAGACCCTGCGCAACTCGCTTTCGACCGCCATGCCGCGCCCGGTCGTGGAATCGGCGCTGGCTGCTGCCGGGATCGACCCGCAACGCAGGGCGGAAACCTTGAGCATAGACGAGTGGCGGAATGTAACCGATGCGTTCTCAACTGCCAGCCGGGGGTAAAGCCAGCCGCCCGGCTTTTCCCAACCGCCTGAGATCCCGGTACGCCCAGCGCACCTGCCAGACACGAAAAGCCGCCTCGACCTGGATGCGCAGGGACATCTTGGACTTCCCCCATTTCCGGTCGGCGAAATAGATCGGGGTTTCGGCGAGGCGGTATTCCAGGCAATCGGCCAGGTAGGCCATTTCCACCAGGAGGATGTACCCATTCGAACGAACCCGTTCCAGCGGCATTCCCTGCAGCGCTTCCCTGCGCCACAAGCGGAAACCGGTGGTGACATCATGCAGGTCCAATCCCAGGATGGAACGGGCGTAGAAATTACCAAAGGCCGATAAGGCTTTGCGCCAGGCAGGCCAGGCTTCGTCCACCCGCCCGCCATCTGTATAACGCGAACCCAGCGCCAGGTCGCATTCCGCCAGGCGCTGCGCCATCGCCACCAGCGCCTGCGGGTCGTGCGAAAAATCGGCATCCATCTGGGCAATGGCGTCGATTCCATTCTTGAAGGAGGCCTGGAACCCGACCATATACGCCGACCTCAAGCCCAATTTACGCGGACGGTGGATAACCGCCATCCGACCCGGGTAACTGGCAGAGAAACTGTCTGCGACCTGCCCGGTGCCATCGGGGCTGTTATCGTCCACAACCAGCACAGACAGGTCGAGCGGCAGCGAAAATAAAACGGAGACCAGTTGGCGCAGGTTCTCCGCTTCATTATAGGTTGGGATGATAACTTGGATCCGCAAACGTTCCTAACCTTTCGCCCGTTGCAGAGCGGCTTTTAATTGTTCCAGGGATGGGAAACCGCCTTCGGCGACCTGTAACAACCCAATCCGGACATCCAGGCTGCTCTTGCGGTGGGTGGCATTTTCCCGGTCCCGGATCGGGTAGAAGTAATCCAGCGATTGTTCCAACCTGGTATGGATGCGTTCCCGCAGGGTGATGGTGTATCCCGGCTTGAGCACCATGATGAACTCGGACGGGCCGAGGTGGCCGAGGAAGTCGGCTTCTGATTCGGCCTCCCGCATCGCATTATGGATCATCAGGCTGACGGCCCGCAAGACATCGTCCGCCGCCACGAAGCCATAGGCTTCCCGGAAGTTATCGAGATTCTCGAGTGATACCACCAGCAGCGACGACCCGGGATTGGCCATGCATTCCACCAGGCGCTCGTCCACCAATGCCCCATCCGGCAGGCCGGTGATGGTGTTTGTAAGCGTATCCTGGCTGGCTCGGCGCAAGGCATTACGGACGCGCAGCCTCAACTCCTGGACATCGAAGGGCTTCGTGATGTAATCGTCCACGCCGATTTCCAGCGCTCTCAAGCGGTCGGCCCGGTTTCGTCTTTCAGACAGGTAGATGACCGGGATGGCCTGCGACCTGCGATTCGCCCGGATGCGCTGCACCACTTCGAATCCATCGATATCCGGAAGGCGTATGGAGATAATCGCCAGTTGGGGACCGGCGGCCTGGCAGGCATTCACGCCATCCAGCCCGCGATTGACAGTGATTACCTCGTAACCCTGCACCCTGAAGTAAGCGCTCAACATCTCGGCAGTGTCGAGATCGTCCTCCACAACGAGGAGAGTGGGTTTATTTCCTACCATCCCGAGCCCCGCTAGGACACTGGTTCTTTTTGGATGACAAATTCGCAGACTTCATCCCCGACCGCGCAGCACTTGGACTCGTTGACGCGGAATTCCAACCCGCCTGAGACCCAGGTCAACATGGCCTGCAATAAACCGGTGGAGATGTAACAGACCGGCTTATCGACATTTGTACGCGTCCAGCAGATCGGACAGCGGTGGATGGTCCAGACGAAGGAATCATCCTCCTCCCGTACGGTGGAAGTCTGGTCGGTCACCTGCGAGAAGATCTTGGCTGAGGCCGGCAGTCCGATGCGGATCTTTGCAACCAGCGGCAGGACCTTGAAAGCCAGGTCTCCCACACCTGCCAGGGCGCCGAAATTCTTCAACACATCGTTGAAGGTGGCTCGACCGGCGCGCAGCGCCAGGCCGCGTCCGCCGCGTGGACCGTACATCTCCTCCAGCGCCACATGGATGGCGGTGAAATCGGCGAAATCGAACTCGCGCTCCAGGTTATCGGGCGGATAATTATCGATGAGGCGCCCCAGGTTCGCCAGGTTAAGGATGGCATTCAAGCCGTTCTTGCCCATCACCTCTTCATAGGCTTCGAGGGCGATGCGGGTAAACTTGTTGGCATAATAAAAACCACTTTTCGGTATCTGTTCCATGATTTTCCGCTGCCTTAGATCAATTTCACCAGGTCTTCGGCGGCCCGGCGCATGTCGAGGAAGATCAGACCCAGTTTCGCCTGTTCACGCGCCAGTGCGGTCAACACGGCCTCCTCACCAACAGACATCAGGACTACATACCCCTTCTCGCCCTTGATATATACCTGTTCGAGCGAACCGCGTCCAAGTTCCTTGGCGATCCGTTCACCGAGCGAGAGCATGGCCGCAGACATGGCGGAGACGCGATCCTCCTCGACGCCTTGCGGAAGGGCAGAGGCGATACTGAGCCCATCCACGCTGACGACCGCCGAGGCTTCGATGTCCGGCGACGATGCCTGGAGTTCGCGTAAACGGTCCACCATGAGTTGCGTGCGGGATTTCGTCAAGAATGCCTCCTTGGTGCAAGCCGTGTGATGGCCGGGAAATGGCTGGCGTAAATTTAGCACAGCCACTTGATTGTGTCAAGCACACTGGAGCGGGCAGCGTCTCAAACCGCCAGGAGTCGCCAGTGTGCGGGTCATAATCCAGATCGAACCTCCCATCCTCTCCATCAGCCTTTTGGGCGCGCCTTGACGCTGCCATCTGCGTATGGTATATTTGCGCCCGCTACGGTCCCGTGGTGTAGCGGCTAACATGCGGCCCTGTCAAGGCCGAGATCGCGGGTTCGAATCCCGTCGGGGCCGCCAGTAGTAAGACAACCTGGATTTCCAACCAGGTTGTTTTTTTCGCCTTTCATTTTCCCGCGACCTGACGCTTGGGGTGGTCAAGTACTCGTACTCCATGATGGCGCGTCATCCTTCGCGAAGAATGTCCCCATCCCATACCATTCCAATGATTTCCCCGGTCGCATCGAACAAGCGCGGCAGGACTACTGAGAATACCTCCGGATCGCCTGTCGTGTGGTAGCGGATCGTACCGCCGGTCTCCCTGTCCGCACGCAACCCGGCTGCATCGAGCATGCGAATAACCTGCCGGGCAATGGCTGGAGCCGGGTCGATCACCCGTACACCTTCCCCGGCGATTTTTTTGATGATGGGGATTACAAAAGGATAATGGGTGCAGCCCAGGACAATCGTGTCGACTCCCCGCCTCAACATCGGCAGCAGAGCCTGCTCCAGTATTTTTCGGGTGCCAGGCGTCTCCAGTTCTCCCTTCTCGACCAGGCCGACCAGTCCGGGACAAGTCTCCTGCATGATTTCCACATTGGATGCGAAACGTTCCACAACCGAGGCGTAGAGCGCCCCTTGAAAAGTGGCAGGCGTGGCGAGGATTCCCACCACACCGCTCAGGGTACCCTCGGCAGCCGGTTTCACCGCCGGCTCCATTCCAACGAAGGGCGCTTCCGGGAACACCTGGCGTAAATGTTGCAGTGCGGCTGCCGAGGCAGCGTTGCATGCAACCACGATTAATTTGGAGCGCTGACCCAACAGGTAACGTACGATCCCCTCTGAAAAACGCCGCACTTCGTTCATCGGACGCGGACCGTATGGAACATGTCCCTGGTCGGCCAGGTAGAGGACGGATTCGCCCGGGAGTTGCTCCCGGATGGCGCGCAGGACAGACAAGCCCCCCACACCAGAGTCAAAAACGCCGATTGGTTCCGGGTTCATCGGGTCATGGAATTTCAGATCGGGCGGGTGTAGCATGCGCCGCAACCTCAACCAGCGACTCGAATATCCGGCGCATGGGCCGGTAGGCGGTCAACCACTCTGGGTGCCATTGTACCCCCAATCCAAAGGGGTGTCCCGACAATTCGACAGCCTCCGTCAAACCATCTGGCGCATGTGCGACTGGTTCCAACCCGTCACCCAGTTTTTCCAAACCCTGGTGGTGCAGGCTGTTCACCTGCTGTTCATCTCCGCCCAGAATCCCCGCCAGCCGGCTACTTCCCTTTACAGCAACCCGATGGGCCAGCAGATCACGCGGCAGGTTGGGGTAATAATCATGCTTGACCGCTCCCGCCATCTGCGACTCAATGTGTGAAAATAGTGTCCCACCCAGGGCCACATTCAACACCTGGCAGCCCCGGCAGATACCCAGAAAGGGGATCCCATCCCGGGCGGCGATTTCCATGAGCTGGAATTCCAACAAGTCCCTCCTCTCGTCAACATCCGCAACCCTGGGATGCTCCATGCCGCCATATCGGTCAGTGGCAATATCCCCACCCCCGGTAAAGAGCAATCCATCGACCCTGCGTGCCACAGACAGCCAGTAGTCTGCCTCGGGGAGTTCGGTAGGAATCAGGAGCGGGACAGCCCCAGCCTGAACTACTGCCTGGACGTACGCCCTGAGCAGGAGCACCGCCGGATACCCGCCGGCATTCATGCCGTTGTACGTGGTCACTCCGATGATTGGTTTCATCCATACCTCGTCCAGATAAGACAAAGGGCGCAGCCATTATTTCGCTGTGCCCTTTATGCTCGTCAGCCCTGTCGATCTACTCGAAGCGTTGTTTAAGATGTGACTTCTTCCCGGTCAAACCGCGCAGGAAATAGAGCTGGGCGCGGCGGACATGGGTATGGCGTTCCACAACAACCTTGTCGATGCGGGGGGAATAGAGGGGGAATGTCCGCTCCACACCGATGCCATTGCTGGCAACCCGGCGGACGGTGAAGTTCGCATTGTTACCGCCCTTCCTCGTCCGGATGACCGTGCCTTTGAACTCCTGGATACGCTCGCGGTCGCCTTCCTTGATCCGCACGTGGACGCTGACGGCGTCGCCAGGTTGGAGCGCTGGTATTTTTTCGTTCTTGTTCGTATTGAAATTCTTATCCAGATCTATCATTCTTCATCCTTGCACAAGTTTCTACCTTTCGGCGCGGGGCGAGATTATAGCATGGTCTAAGGAATGAGACAAGGCCGGGATTTAAAGGTATAATTTGCCGGCGCTTACCCCCGTAGCTCAATGGATAGAGTAATGGACTTCGAATCCAGTGGTTGCGAGTTCGAATCTCGCCGGGGGTGCCTGAATCCGATAACAAACCCCCATCCAGGTCTTACCCAGCGGGGAACCAGAGACTGAAACTCGCGCCTCTACCCTTGATCCCATCAGCCACTTCGACCAGGCCATTGTGCCTTTCCATGACCTGGCGTACGATGGCAAGCCCCAACCCTGTTCCTGGTGCGCCTGATGAATGAGCCACTTGCCCCCGAAAGAACCTTTCGAATATCCGAGACCGGTCTTCTTCCGAAATTCCTGGTCCATTATCTTCGACAATGATCCCCACCATGGGGGAGGAATCGATATTTTTCTCCTGCGTCCGGATCATGATCCGGCCTCCGCCGGGGGTGTAGTTCATTGCATTCGTCAACAGGTTGGATACAGCCTGTAGCGTAAGCGCTTCATCCAGCCGGATGGATGGCAGCCCATCTGCCAGATCTAGAAGCACTCGCAACCCCTTCTCCTCTGCCATCGACTGGCGATCGTTGATCAATGTGCGAACCAGGCGATTCACGTCGCATGGCTCTGGCTTGAAACCCACCTGCCCCAGGTCCAGCCGGCTCAAGTTGAGAAGGTCCTCGATCAGGTTTCGCAATCTCGCCAATTCACGACCGATGACGCCCAGGCGCTCTTCTGTTTTCACGGTGGGTTGAGTTCTGAGCATCTGGTGGTATAAAACCAGGTTGGTCAGGGGAGTCCGCAGTTCGTGATTGATATTGGCGATAAACTCCGATTTAACCCGGTCAGCGGCACGGGCATCCTCGAGCGCTTTTTGCAACTCGGCTGTTCGTTCTACAACCCTGATCTCCAACTCGGTGGCATGCCGTTCGGTCTGTTCGTGGAGGCTCATGCGGTGAATAGTATTACCGGCGATCTCCGAAAGGGTAATCAGCAGGCGCGCATCTTCAGCAGTAAACTCATTCGGTTGCTGGGCTGATACCATGAGAACGCCGATGATGGTTTGTTCAGCTCGGATCGGGACACACAATCCACTCCAACCGGCTGGAACCAGGTTGCGAGTCGGGATGTCGAGCAGCGGGTCGTTCAAAATATCCCTGGAGAAGTATACATCTCCTCCTCGAAACACTTTTCCGAGTATTCCTTCTCCGGGAGTGAGTTCCTGGCCAGCCAGGTTCAAATTCCACCCTCTTCCGAAGGACTGCTTTATTTTCTGTAGTTTGGGATCGAACAACCAAACACTGCCGGATTCTACTTTCAAGGCAGCCATTGTTTCATCCACCAACGCAGGCAACATATCCGCGAGGGAATGCGACAATCGACATGCTGTCGACACCCGGTTGATGGTCTCCAGTTCAGCCAGGCGCGAACGGGTCTCTATGAACAAACGCGCCCGGTCGACAGAGGCGCCGACCTCCCGCCCAATCGCCTCCACCAAGGCAACCTCCTCTGCGTTCCAGGGATGAAGAACTGCAGAGGCGACGCTCAAACCGCCAATCCGGCGCATCTCAGATAACAACGGAACAGTTATCGATGATTTGATCCCGATGTTAAGCATCTTTTCTGAAAATGGATACGGCGCATGACCCCAGTCGTTCACGACCGTCGAGGCGTCCAGGTCGACCCGGCCGCGGGTCATGATTTCTGCCATGACCACATTCATGGATGATTCAAGGCCGCGGGATGCCACCCGGTGAACGCCTCGTGGCGCCGAGGTCAACCAGAGGGCTCCGATTGTAACGCCCAGCGCGTCGAGAGTATGATCGAGCGCCAGGTCCAGAAATGCATCGATATCGGAGCCTGTCCTGGTAGTGGCGCTGATGATCGAATTCATTGCAGTCTGCCTGGCAGCCTGGCGGCGGGTCTCATCGAACAACCGGGCTGTTTCCAGCGCTATAGCAGTCTGGCCGGCGACAGTTGCCAATAAGCGTTCATCGTGTTCGCTAAAAGCATTTTCCCGATAACTTTCCACGTTCAGGCAACCCGTGACGCGCCCCCCGACCACCAACGGGACACAGAGTTCCGAGCGGGTCAAAGGCGAGGCTTCAACATAATAGGAGACTGATTTCACATCGCCCGTTCGGAATGGTAAACCGTTTCTGCAGACCCAGCCCACTACACCTTCTCCCAATTCATCGACCAAGGAACTGATACGCCTTGCTTCCATCAAAAGCGCATGGCCGGTTACGCCAACTATGGCATGGGACAGGAGAATGGGCCGGTTTTGCGAGGCGTCGAAAATCCATATGGAGCCCCTCTGCCAATCCAACAACTGTTCAAGGGACTCTACTATCCTTTGACCGATGGCGTGGGCGCTGTATATTTGAGAGGATGCTAGGCCTGTCTGGTGTAACACTTCCAACTCGAGTAAACGGCGCTTCGTCTCGGAGAACAATCGGGTATTGTGTACGGCGCTCGCGGCAACACCCGCAAAGAACGTCAATAATTTTATATCCTCGGGTGCATACACCCGTTCGTTGTCGATTTTCGCTGGTTCGAAGACAGCCAGGATTCCAATCAATTCGCCACTGAAAATCATGGGTACCATGGCGATCGCCGACATCGACACATCACCGATTGCATATGGACCGCTTGCAGCCCCAGCCATATTGTCAACAACCACAGCCTGCATCGTGCGTGAGATCTCCCCACACAATCCGGTCATGGCCGGGATACGCACACCGGTCAAGTGGTCAAGGCCTGTTGCTACACTGAGTTCGAAATCGTCGCGCGCCTGATTACGCAGGAAAATGGCTGAACCAGATGGATGGAGAAGGTCCCTAACCTTCTCGATGATGATATCCAGCAGGTCATAGATATCACGTTGCAAGGCCAGTTCGCGGGCAGTTTCATAAAGGACGGCAAATTCCTTTGCCTGGCGGCTGTGCAATTCATCACTGCTACGCAAGGCTTCCTCGGAACGTCTGCGGTGGATCGCCATCGCGACTTGCGAGGAAACGTACTCCAGAATTCGTTTCTCCCTTTCCCCGTACACCTGGTCATCGTGATAATCCTGAACCACCATTACTCCCAGGACCTTGTCTCGGACCCTCAGCGGTACCCCCAGCCAGACCAGCGATTTTGAGCCTACCAGGCCGATCTCCCCACTCTTTTCCAGGGCGTCACACGCAGCCAGGTCACACAGGGCAGACCGTCCTGTCCGAAGGACATACTCCGTTAATCCATTCCCGGGTTTTTCAGGAGAGGGAGGCGCGT